>JBBQRC010000012.1:0-18210 GCA_038215215.1 Pirellulales bacterium | reverse complement strand
TACAAGCAGGTCGAATCTTCGCGTATGAGCTGGTGCTTGTCCGACATCCTCAATATCCACGGCGATGTGGGACTTAACGGCGGCAACGGTCTGTGGGGACCAGCTAAGGGGCCGGTCATTTTCCCAGACATGCAACCAAGTGTCGTGATCGATCACCAGTTGCCAGGCGAATCGATCCAAGAACCGATCATTATCGATCGTGATGGTGCAGGCAACAGCTACCTGGCTCCGAACCCCGCCGCTGTGCAGGGACTGCAACCGAATGACGGTGCAGGACTCAACAAGGCTGGCGTAAGGGGGGGCAATATTCAACAAGTCGGTTACCAATCCACGCGGAACGGTACGCAGGTCATCCCCGGTGGCCTCATCGAGAACAGACCATAGCCAGGGGACGCTGGTCGGTCAGATAAACAATTCAATGAATTAGGTCTTGAGAGAGGGAGTTCTCGAGGATGCGCAAAGTAATTTTAACCATTGCGAGCAGTGTGGTGTGCTTATCGATCACCACCGGTTGTGCCTCCTGGACAGCCGACAAGCCCAAGAATAAAGACTCGATATGGTCCTCGATGCAGTTCTGGAAGAAGCCCTACCAGACCCCTTCCCAGTTGGCTGCAATCTGGACCCCAGACACACTGACCATGTCTGGCAAGCCAGCCACCCGAGGTTTCGGCGGCCGAGTTTACTTTTACAATGCCGATTCCAAGGCGATCGCAGTGGAGGGCGAACTGATCGTTCACGGCTACGAGGAATCAAAATCAATTCGAAAATCAAAGTCGGACAAAGTCGAAGCTGACAAGACTTTTGTCTTTACTCAGGAGCAGTTCAGCTCCCATTACAGCCCGTCCGAACTAGGTGCCTCCTACAGCATCTGGATTCCGTGGGAGGGTGTCGAAGGTATGCAGCGCGAGATCTGCTTGATTCCAACCTTCAAGGCTAGCAACGGAGCGATCGTCCAAGGGGAACCCGCCAAGTTGGTCTTGCAAGGTCGCACGGCTGATCCGACGATGGAGCAAGTAAGCAATCGTTTCTCCATCCAAGAATCGCAATCTCCCACGGTGCAAGCTGATTTGCCGAACGCAAACCGTAGCCTGCGGACCACGACGATTTCCGTCCCCTCTCAGGCTAACCGCCTGACGCGATCGTCGTCAAAGAGCCGCTCGACAGACTCCAATTCGTCGGCCATCAAAGAGACCAAGAACCCGTACGGCGGATTTGCCGTGGGGGGAGGAGCAGGTGGTTCGTCAACCCGGTCCACGCCCGAGAACGCGACCATCGTCAACGATCTCAATTCGAACCCTCTCGCGCAGCGTTCCTACAACTTGACAGCCAACGCCGCCGCCTACGCCGCTGCCGTGTCGAGCGCGAGTCAGGCGTTTCCTACGCAAAACCTGACTCCCCAAAGTCTGCAGAGCCCAACCGCGCAGGTCGGACAGCTACCAACGTCACCAAATGTGCCTGTTGGCATGCCCAACATGATCCAACATGCACCCGGTTCGATGCCAACTTATGGACAGGGGGCGATCTCGCCAGCCTCATTCCAAAACATCACGCCACCGCAGACCCTGCCGAATCAAGCGGCAGCGCCGGCTTTTCCAATGCACGCCATGCCCATGCAGACTGCTTCCATACCAGCCGCAGCAAGCCAGCCAGCCGGCAATCAACCGTGGCAACCATTTGGACAGCCGGCAATTCCGCTAATCAATCCCAACGCGCCACATTACTCGGCCAATCAGGCGTTCCCGAATCCGACTTCCCCGCATCAAGCCGTGAACGCACAGACGATACCCGCCAGTGCCACTGCCACTGCTCAGTCACCATTCCAAGTTCAAACAACTGGGTTTGATGGGATACAGCAGCCTGGCGCCGTGATTACGGCCTGGGGACAAGGACAGCCGGTACAAGTGGGGCAAACGCCGGTGCCAGCACAGCTGGCGGCACCCCAGTTCCAGAATCGCCCGTAGAGTTTGTCGTACCGATTGGCAGACTACTTGCTGGCTGGATGAGTGCCGTATAACGCAACTCATTCACCACGCCGTCGATGCCAGGCTCCAAGGCCAGCAAGCGCTCGACCATCCTACCGTCTTCGGGGGTGGCCACTTCGCCGCGGATAAGCGCCTGTCGGCCACTCACTTCGACCGTCACTCCCTCAATGGCCAAATTCGGTAGTTTTGACAGTCGTGTGTTAATGATCTGGCTTCGTACCTGGTTGGGCGCGCCCTGCCGAGCGAATCCTAGCCTGGCCGTGGCCCGAATTTTGCGATCGTCTTTCTGATTCTGATTGCGCGAGTTTTGGTTCATGCCGCGCTGGCCACCCATGCCACCCATCATCATATTGCGGTTCAACGCAGCGCCAGCCAAAGCGTTTGTCGTGGATTGGCCTGCCGCACCGGCCATACCCGCCGCGTTGGTTGCACCACCACCCATGTTAACCGCCCCCATCCCTGCACTAGTAAAGGGTGTCTGTGCATTGGTGCCGCCGCCAAAGCTCAATGCGCGCGCAGCCCATTGGGCAGGGACGGCGCTGCCGCTCGCGTTGTTGCTCGAAGCCCCCATGCCACCCAGCGAGCCCATACCACTTCCTGCATTTCCGATGTTGCTGGCCCCCCCAAGACTTAACCCACCCGTGCCTCCGAATCCACCCGTGCCTCCCATTGCTCCGGCGCCACCAAAGCCCCCTTGCTGTGCACAAGCAGCGCCAGCCAGACCAAGGCACAGTCCTAGCGTCAAAAGGGGTATCCGAAGACGGCCCCCAACGCGCTGCCTCGAAGCCGCAGGGCCAAAATTTGGGCTGCCGCCATTTGGCAGGAGTAACATGTTGGGCTGGATCACGTGTTTGTCCTTATATGCAGACAATTCGAAGTGTAAATGTCGTCTGGGCAGCTTTTCCGCCAATGGTGGGTCCAACTAGTGTTCGACGCCGCTTGCCACGTGCATGACAGCACGTTACGTGCGATGTGCGTTGCTACGAATCTCGTTCCGTAACTGTGTGTATCAATTGCTGTGCCTCACGCGCAATTCTACGCACAGACCGATAGAATTGAAAGCCAGCGGTGTTCTAGTGTTTTATTGAAAAAGTCAAGATGGCTGATATTTCGACGAATGGTACCAGAGGCGAGTGGCACGGGGTTAAACAATCTGTGAGTCCCCTCTCCCTGTACTCAGGGGAGAGGGTTAGGGTGAGGGGTCGACTTTCCTTGGGATTCGGCCCCCTCACCCCAACCCTCTCCCCCGGAAATACCAGGGTAGAGGGAGCGAGGTCTGCTTTACCCCGTGCCTTTCGTACCAGAGGCTATTCCTATTTGTTGCAGTTGCAAACTACAGTCGTCTGTGTCTCCTTGGATTCGGTCGAACGAACAACCCAGCACTCGGTTGGTCTCGCAAATTATCACAAGTCGAACTCTTTTTACGCTGATTTTATCATCCACCCCAACTTTCCAGAGAATAACTGTCGGAGCGAATACGGGGGCTGTAGGACTAAAGCAGTCGTTAGTCGCCTCCACGAATGCGGTTCCTGGCGACGCTTAGTAATGGAATAATTGCATAGCAATGTTCGAACAACGACACGACTTCATCGACGACACTACCGTCAAAGACACTGAGACACTACCGTCAAAGACATCGAGACACTACCGTCAAAGACACTGAGACACTAAGGAGCCCTATTTATGCCGCGATTTTCTTGTCGACAAGCCATCGTAACTGCAATCATGCTAGCGAGTGCCACACTACTCAGCTGCCAAGCGGCCAACGCTCAGGAGGCCACCCGCATCACCGCTCCGCAGTTGTTTCCGGAGAAAACGCTGGCTTACGTGCGCGTCGATGATGTGGCCAAATTACGCGAAGACCTAGCGCGTAGCTCGATCGGGAAGCTGGGCAAGGATCCAAACCTTGAACCCATTTTTTCGGAGTTCTATGGCTCGTTGGTCAACAGTACTGCCAACATGCAGGAGGCTATCGGACTGAATCTCGACGAATTGCTATCGATTCCGCGCGGTGAGTTCGCTTTGGCACTGCTGCCAAGTGACCAGTCGAGTGGCCGCGTTGAGCGGAATGGCAAAGAAGGCAGGGAATCGGTCAGTGTCCAACTCAACGCTCCCGCATTGGCCATGTTGCTGGATGCAGGGGACGAGATCAGCAGCGTCCAGGTGATGCTCAAGCGGATCGAAGAGTCGCTCCCGGCCGACATGGAGCAAAGTGAAAAAAACGTCGACAGTCTGACGCTACATCGCTATCAGAATGTAAATCGGCAAGACCAACGCTTTGCGTACTTTATCGACAAAGGAGTGATGATCGCTTGTTCCGACCCAGATTATCTGGAGCAATTAGCGTCGGTCTGGTTGGGCACCGCCGGCGAGTGGTCGAGTTTGGCAGATAACCGACGGTTTACTTCGATTCTTTCACGCTGCGTAGGAACACAGGGTGAGCGACCTCAAGTTTCATTTTATGTCGACCCGTTGGCTATCGTACGGCAATTCAGTCCCAAAACCGCTACGTCCACAGCGGTCATCGCCATGTTGCCTGCTTTTGGACTGGACGGCATTCAAGCCTTAGGAGGTAGTTGGATTGTTGCCCCTCCTGATTTCGATTCGATCGCCCACTTCCACGCTTTGCTCAGCAGTCCACGCCGCAGCATTCTCGGCTTGCTGCGGCCCAAGTCGGGCTCAACCTCGCCGGAAAAGTGGGTTCCCGATACGATTGCCAGCTACAGCACTCTCAATTGGGACACGGCTTCAACACTGACTGCGGTCGAACAGTTGTACAACCAATTTCGCGGAGAAGACGCCCTCAACACAGAGGTATTTGCGAGGGTCAACGGACAACTCAAGATTGACCTGCGGAAAGACGTTATCGAAAATCTCGAAGGTCGCCTGACGATGCTGCAGGGATTCGTTCGCCCGGTCACCATTAACAGTGGGTCCAATGTGTACGCGATCCGCATGAAGAACATCGATTACATCAAGAACAATGTTTTGCCCAAAGTTCTAGAGGTGGTCGCGGGGCGATCCGAGGTGACTGAGGAACGCATTGGTAAACTAACATTCAGTTCCTTCAAGCCGGGGCGAGGCGCCAACCCGCAAGCCGACAGACCCATCCGGCAGCCCGAAATCTGCGTCGGCACGATCGATGATTATTTGGTGTTTGCCGATTCTCGATACATGATGCAACAGGTCGCCGACTGTCTAAATGGCAACGCATCGCGCCTGCTTGACGCGCTCGAGTTTCAATTGATTTCAGACCGCATCGCGGCTCAGCTACAGAACAAAGAATGCTCTGCCATTTCTTATTCGCGGCCCGAGGAATCGCTGCAGTTGTTTTACGAATTGGCGCGTGACCCCAAGAACCGCGAGCGTTTGCGTCAAGTTGCAGATAGCAATGGATTCTTCAAGGCATTGCTTGCGGCTTTGGAAAAACGCGAGTTGCCTCCGTT
The DNA here is from genome assembly GCA_038215215.1 of Pirellulales bacterium. GTDB lineage: Bacteria > Planctomycetota > Planctomycetia > Pirellulales > Pirellulaceae > Aureliella. The sequence continues at coordinate 12,782 of JBBQRC010000012.1, read as the reverse complement.
TTCGGTAATTTCCAAGTATCTCGCCCCTGGCGGCGGTTTTCTGTTGGATGAAGAAACCGGCTTGCACTACATGTCGTTCTCACTGCGGCGGGAATGAGCGGTGAGAAAAGGTGCACCCAGCGCAGTTTAAACCCACCTTAAACTGGTTATCATGGAAGTGAAGGCCGCGTTATTTGCGCAGCCTTCATTTTGAGGCTTTAACAAAAATCGCCCTATCCATGAGGAATGCAGTTTGGTGATACCGCACTACCGAACAAGAATCACAAACGGTCTCAGTTTCGTCCTGGTTGCACTATCGATGTGTCTGCCTGCACGGTCGCAGGAGCGATCGGTTGGTAAATTGCTGGACGCCCTTTGGGCGGAACTGCAGCCAGCCTCCACTTCACAAGTGAACACCGCCAAGCTCCAAACGGAAGAGGCGCTAAGAAGCCTCAATGTGGCGTTGGCGACACAAGCCCTGGGAGTCATCCTCAGCCCAGAATTGCAACTCGAGCGACTTGGCTCGGAGCTGGGTAAAGTCCAACCCGACGTTCCCGCACTAAGAAGCATTGAGCGTGCGCTGCGTCGGCTGTTGCCAGGCAAACTCCAGCCAGCAACCGATCAATTGCGGCAGCGAGTGGCCAGTTTGGCTCGGCTTCTCAGCTTGACGCCCGCTGGCGTGGAGCGGGCTCGCCAAGCAATCACGACTATCCGAGCACACAGTCAAAATGAACTGTGGCGACAAACTCGCGATGGCGAACGCCAACTGAGGCAGGCGTTTGCAGATTTGCAGGCATACCATCCGTCGATCAGGGATATCGAAGCGATACGCAGCAGGTTATCAATAGCCAACTACTCTTCGCTGATCAAGCGCGAATTCCTGGAGACAGTCGCCCAGCGTGAGTTTGAAATTCCTGTCCATTTCCATGACTGCCAAGACGGCACAGCCATCGCTGCAACGGGCCAAGTTCGAGTAGCCCTGTGCCTCGAATTACCCGTCAGCAGCGGTGAGAGTCAGCTATTGTTTCACGTGACCGGTTCCGGACCCATCCATGTCTCGGCCGACCGCCAGCGCATCCACGTTGGTGCTCAGGTGCAACCGGATGTTCACGGACTGCAGCGGTTGCATCTCTGGCCTGAGAAAATTGCTGGCGATTCACCGGCTGTAGACGCGCGCCTCAGTACGCGTTTGACGCAAATAGACATCGACGGCCTCCTGGGACGGTTGAAGGTAACCGAAAAACTGGCGTCACGTATTTTCCGGCGCCGGCTGGACGCGGCCGAAGGGCCTCTGGCAGATCAGATCGAGCGCACCGCGCGGGAGCGGGTCGAGGAAGCAAGTTACGATATCGCGTATCGCATTAACGGTCTGATCAAGCAGGGTGTGTGGGATCGCATCCGCTCATTAGATTTTAAACCAGAGGTGCATTTGCAAAACGACGCGGCAGGCATTCGCACGGCGACGCAGGTCGTCGGCGAAAATCAACTGGGCGCATTAAGCCCGCAGCCCACAATTCCCCTCAGCGAATATCATGAACTTGATCTGATTTCTTGGATACACGAATCAGCGGTCAATAACATTTTTGACTCGTTATCCGAATTTCGACTGGATGAAGCCACTATGCGAGGATTGTTGGAAACTGAGTTGAAGTTGACCTGCGACGACTGGCATAATCGCCCGCCAGCTAGAATTCCGGCAGTCATCACTATGGCCGACGAATCGCCCCTGCAACTTCGCTTTGTAACGACAGGTGTCGAGGTGCGGCTTCGGGCTAAGGCATGTGAAGTTGATGGCCGGGTAGTAGATGCGGTAGTGCGCGAGTTCACGCTGTCATATCGGCTGGAGAGCGACGCGCAGGGAACACTATTTACGCGACAGGCGATCGCATTTCCCCACGAATTATCGGCCGCGCAAATCGCTATTTGGACCGAGACCCTGGATTTGTACTTTGGCCAAACCATGCGTCCGGCACCCAAGTTTCGCAACTCGAGTTTCCCCGATTTTTTGCGGCTCGGTTACGTGAGTTTTAGTGAGGGTTGGCTCGTCGTGGGCGCTTCGCGTGGAGTGTCCACTAGCAGTCCGCTTGCGCCATTGCCCGAGGAGATCGCACCATGACTACTTGGCTGTATCGATCGACGCAACGCGTCTGTGCCCTGTTGACGATGACCATGATTGTGTTAGTCAATGGCTACACGGCCACCGCACAGCAGACTCGCGCACAGCAGACTCGCGCACAGCAGACTCATCCGCCAGGCAATTCGAGTTTGGAAGCCAGATTTGCTCCGATGGAACTACTTCTCTGTTTTCAGGGAAAAGGCTCTTGTTTGCCCTACGATGCGGGGGTGTTACACGAAGCCTATGCGAGGATTCCAGCGATGCAGCATGGTCATACGATTGTGGCAGGAAACAGCAGCGGTTCGATACCCGCAGCGTACTTTGGTTGCTTTGGTATAAGCGACGCAACCGTCCGTCAGGCCGAGCAAGAGCTGAAGTACGGCAATCGCGATGCGGTACGCAACATGGAAAATGTAGGCAACAAGATTTCAAAGCTCTCACGTGGTCAGCGAACTGAAATTCCGCACACGGACCTGCGCGAGTACGTGGCTTTTGCTCTTGGTGTAAAACAATGGCAAGACGCGCAAACTATCGACGAGATCGTGCGAAGGAGTTCTGCCAAACCCAGTTTCCCCTGCCTGATCGTGGCTTGCAACAAGGAAGTGCTGGAGGATCGGCATCCAGAAAGCACGTCATCCGCGGGCCGCTTGAAGGAGATCGATCTGAAGAATATGCAGGTCTCCTGGAAACCCGAGGTCTATGAATACTACCGGACTCACCCCGACAGGTTTGCGCACGACCATCCGGAGTTAATTTTAGGACCGGATCCACGCATCGGTCGAGCCGTCACATTTTTTGTCGATCAGTCGATGTACGATCTACTCAGCCAGATTCCAGCGGACGAACGCACCGCTGATTTGCGTCTCATGACCGACGCTGCGGATGTGGCTTTGGCCATTCTGTCTTCTGCATCGGAACCGACCTATTTCGAGCCCATGGTGGACCCTCATCCTGAAAGAGTGCTGGTTGGCGAACGGCACAATGTACTCGAAATGGTGCGTCATCGAATTTACTACGGTGGATACATCATCTCGATGCCGGCCCAGGATGTGCGCCGCATGCTGCCGGGAATTCGCGTCTTGGGGACCGGTTGGAGGCACAATCCGCTGATGGCTAGATCGTTTCTCAAGAACTGGTTGCTCGCCGACTGCGAGGAAATTGCCTTCAGGAGTGAATGGTGGTGCGACCTTGAGGTCAATCCGGACGCGGAGTTCGAAAGTCACATTGAATTCCGGGACCTCTCCGGCGAACAAGAGTTTGAGTTTGGTGTTCGGCGGGCTCGGGAACTTCTGGACCGCGATGAAGGCTTGCCAGCCTTCGTTAAGTTACCCTACTTCCACCAACCGGCCGCTGCCGCGATTGCTCCCCTCACCGCTATGCAGGACATGTTCACTCCCGACGTTGACGGCGGGGACCAGACACTAAAAACCCTGCGCGGCCTCGGGCCGCTGCTCCAACCAGCAGCGGATGCCCGCTAAGCAACCTCCGGTTTCGCATCGTTCAATTTGGCGACGGTTGAAAATCTTGTTCTGGGTTACCTGCTGCTGTTGCCGTGGCGGTGACTTGGGCATCGGCCAACGTCCAATAGGTAAGGTCATTATCCACAGGCCAAGGGAGAAGCTTCCTTTCTTCTGGTGGTAAGTCAAAGGCCAGCAACTGCTCAACATCGTTGAGAATGGGCAAGCAATCCCCGTAGTAAGAATGTCCCAGCAAATCGGTGTCGATGCCCGAAGCATCAATGGTGTCCACGTCCTTCACGACCAAAACACTGTCGCGAGAATCACCCGCTCGAGGAGAATCGTTGAAGGACTGGGAGGCCAACAACGCCCAGTCGTTCTTGGAGCAATACATCGTGGTCCGATTGGCTGCCTGTAACATCCGAGGGGCCACCTGCAGGCGGAACACTTCGCGGTCAATATCCGGAGCCGCCAAAATAACTTGGTCGAAAATCTTACCCTGGTCTCCCAATTCGGCGATAGCGCGGCACGTCGCATCGGCCCCCATACTGTGAGCGATAACATGAATGCGATCCGCCTCGACACGTCGCGATACATCGAGCAAAAATTGTTTAATGACTTGGCGACTGAAATCAATTTCGTTCCGATCCGAAAAATAGTGTCGCAGGCTGGCTCGCGACGGCCAACTGAAGAAAATCGGAATCCCAGAGAACTTGAGGTCATAGTGAATTTGTGCCGTTCGTTTGGCGGCATTCTCGAAAGACACGTTGAAGCCGTGAATAAAGACGAAGCAAGATCGTTGATCCTTCGGCAACGCGGCGGTCTGGGCGCGGACAACCTCGAAAAACGCAGCCTCCTCCAGCAAGTCGGTCTTCTGGAGTACGACATGCACTTCCTCGTCCTCAGGGCCAAACAGCGGGGCTTCGATCCGGCCAACTTGATGATTCGGTGGAATCGAAACATCGCATGATCCATAATGAACTTGGGCCGATTGATCGCGGCGCGGACCAAAACGTGGCCCTATACCGATACGCCAGCGATCCAGTAGTTCGGAACGAAAAACGACCAGGCACCAACCAATGCCGATTACAAACATCGCAGTCATGAGCAGCCCCATGCAACCACGACGCTTCGGCTCGCGGGGATACCACCAGTTAGAAACGATGCTGGCGATCAACAAGACCGCAACCAGTGGATAGAGGAGCAGTTTGCTCCACGGAGGCTGCTCGGGAGAATACACTTGGCGGTTGGTTCCGAAAAAAACTTGCACGGTTTTCGGCTTGGCGGCGTCTGCCTCGCGATAGGAATGTCGAACGTCGGCAGCGCTTGGCGATTTGGGCTTGGCTTCATCGCTCGATGTCGGCTGCGGTGTGGGGAAAGGTGCGGCGCGATTGGGCATCGGTGACGGACTCTGCCGCCCACCTTCTTGTACCGTTGCAGCAGGTGCTGCCAATTCGCTGCCAACTACGCGTGAAAGTATCCGGGCTGACTCGCGCTGGACACGTGGCTGTGCACTGCGCAGCCCATTTAACAAGGCGGGTACTGCCGCAGCCCCTTGACTTTCCAGTCTCGCGGCAATCCCCCGAACGACGTCGGGATCCTCCACCGCCAGTGCCTCGATCAAGGCCGACCAATAAGTTTGCGGCCAATCCGTCGTACCAAAGTCAAGTTGCTCGAGGCCAATAACTGCCACTTCACGCAGTTGAGGATCATCGCTGTTAAGAAAATCGACTAACGAGTCGCGGATCACCACCTCCAAGTACCCCAACGCGGCTAGCTCCCGAGCCGCTTGACGTTGCACTTCTGGGTACTCTGATTTTAGCGCCGTCAGCAAGAACTCGCGCTTTTCTTCCGGCGAAGCTTGTACGCGACCAAAGTGGCGTTTGATCAAAGTACCGCGCCTCACTGAACTTTCCAAACCTTTCTTAAGATCATCGAGCGTAATGACCTGCTGAGCAACCAATGGGTCCTCCGCGAGGTAGTCGCGGGCCCAATTCTGCTCCTGTTTCACTCCAGCGGAGGCTTCCGCCGCCGGAGACTGTGCAACCAAGGTTGCTACGTTACAACAAATGCAGCTCAGGAATAGTGACAAGACCACCAACAATCGCATCAGCCTAAAGTCCTTTCTTCCGCAGCACAGCAGGGCAAACTTCGACTTTGCTCCGCAACTGCAACAGCAGCTCGGGGCAAATCTGTAGCAGAGCAACCGCCATCGCTCTACTACCAACTGTTAATACTTCATTCGCATCAAGATATCAAAATTGCCTTTCGCCGCGTCACGAATGCCGAGCCGCACGATCTGGGGCGATTTAGCCATGCCTTCTCGCAACTGCTCTGTGTTGTCGACGCCTTGTCCGTTGACCGAGACAATCACTTGCTGGGGCACAAGTGAACCAAATGAGTCTTTGCCAACTAGAAACACTTGTGCTCCTGGAGATCCAGGTTCGACATACGAGATGATGGATCCTTTTCCAGCAAAATCTCGCACATTCAGTCCGGTTCGCGGTCCCTTGTTTTCTGGCCTCCCGGGATACTGAAGCGGATAGACGGTCTGTTCAATCTGCGTAAGGTTGGACTGCGGCAAGCCGATTCCCTTGGGATAATAATCGTGGAACGCGGAGTGAACTTGAAGGCTGACCCCCCGCACAAGTTCATCCCAAACGCGTCTTTGATTCCGGTTCTTGTCGATCCAGTCAATCCATTGCTTGGTGAAAATGGAACCCGGCAATCGCCCGCTGTCCAAATCGGCTGGGGTGAAGAACGCGCTCTCGCCGGGGGCACTACTGTTAATATCGACGACTCCTTTGGGCTCTAAGAAGAGTGCCCGAAATAGTGGTGTCGGCGAATTAGGTACGCGCGGGACAAATTGAGGTGCAAAGTAGGCGTAACCATCACTCCGCAGATTGCAGCAATCGGTGATCAACACCGTCAGTCTCGCCCCTTTCGCCAACATCGCCTCTAAGAGCTGCTTTCTGGGAAGCTTGCCTTTCGCCAGTGCGAAATAATGCCCCTGATCATCCGCTGCTCCGTGCCCGGAGTAGTAGAACAACATTGTGTCCTCGGGGCGAGGGTTGATGCCGGCAACAAAACTTAGGAGCTTCACAGGGTCGCTGGCTTCATCCTCCTCCAACTGCAATTGAAGAATCTCTAATTGTTGTTCCGGCATGTTTTCTTGCAGCATACTCGCCACGGTGAGCACGTCTAGAGCGACATTGGGAGCGTACTTCCCCCAGCCAGCCGCCGGCGACGTATCTCCAATGACGATGGCATGCAACTTTTGTGCGAAAAGTGAACGGCTGTGTGCGGAAATCGTCACCTCAAAAACACACAGCACAATGAATAATCGCCAGAGGCCCAAGTTTTTCATCACGTTCTTCCTCCTGGAACTCCCTTCGAATCGTAAAGACGCTGTCACTTTTCACCTCAGCATTTTCGGGGCCAACCAACCACCGAGTGACGCGGTTACGCTTCAAACTCGTCCTCGTCAACTTCTTCGTCCTCGTCTTCGTCATCTTCGTCCTGCCAATCCTCGTCCGGGGCGAACATGCGCTGCCCTTGCCAGACTACGCCAGGGATATCGCGATATGAGCCTTCGCCGGGCATCGTGTCAACTACCTCGGCTTCCCCTTCAAAACAGCGTCCCTGCCACTGGAGTACCATGCCATGGGCGGCCTCTTCGCTCTCCGCTAACACACCCCAAGTGCAGAAATAGAAGTCGGCATCTTCAGCTTCACCCGCCAACCGTCCGGGAAAATTTACCCAGCTCTCATCCAACCACTGTCGGACCAAACATTGGAAGAAACTGACTTCCTCTTGCACCGCGTTGGTTTCGCGCTCGCGCTCAAACAATTCTTCGCTAGCCATGCAAATTTGCAGCATCCGCTGTTCGAACTGCCACGCCAACTGTTCATCGCCAGCGGCGAGGCGACACGCCCCTGCGGCTCGGTGCAACAGGGAAGCGATACCTGCCGCAGAGAGATAATCCACGTCCGCCAGCTTCGTTGCCAAGGCAGCCCTGAAGGCCTGAGCGGCTACGGCAGGTTCAGCCAACTGAGCCAACGCACAGCCGCGAATGATATCGATATGCAGCGCTTCCTGCTCTACAAGTTGGTGTTCGCGCTCGATCGCCTGTAGGGCTTCTGCGCCGCGTCCGGTCTCCAGCATCCCAATCGCGCGATAGTAGTCAATCCAAGGCTCGTCGCGTTCGAGTTCCTGCTGGTAACGATCCAAATAGGTCAACATGATTTCGTAGCGCTGCAGCGCGAATGCGGTAACGGCAGCTTCCCAAGCAACTTGCGGCGTATCGGCTCCTTCACGCAGGCAAACGTCGAGCACATGTAACGCATCGCGCGGACGATCCGTGTCGCGGTACAAGGTGGCCAGCTTGACCGCTACATCACCATTGCTTCGGTGCAAACGAAAACTGCGCGAATAACAACGTTCCGCCTCACCGAGGTTTTGCTCGGACATAAAGTGATCGCCGGCACGCATATTGGTGCCCGGCCCCGCGTCAGGCAATCGCAAAGCTTTGCGAAACAGGGGTTCCAAACGATCGGCCGTGATCGTCTGGCCAAACTCTTCGTTAGCGCCGAATCGCAAGCGGTTCCCAAACTCCCCAAGCATGGACAGAACACCAGGGTTTTCCTGGAAATTGATCGCCAACTGGTTGGCCCAGGTCCAAAGCTCCGCGGCATCGGAACCATCCGCCATGGCCACTCCCATCATGTTGATGAGTGCACAGGCATCGACATAATGGGTCACGGTGTTGGTATCGATGCTACGCAGGGCTTGGCGAATCCCGGCGAGATCTTGCTGCGCGGTCTGTTCGCTGATTTTTTGAAACATGCCGCCGATTTCGAGCAATCGTTCGCGATGCGGCGTCACGATTTCCTGCTCGCTAGCAGATTTTGATGTCTTGCCTTCGACCGAATTTTCCCCGGGCAAAGAATTCTCAACCTGAACCGTGTTAGCACCTAACTCCCGCCCGTAGGCGGCCAGCGGCGACGTGGGGAAATCCATGTCCTGGAGAGCCGTGAGTCTCCGCAGCGTTAACCAGTCATTCGCTTCCCGCGCTCGCTGCTGCAATTGTTCGGCCAAACGATCCGCTTGTTTGTGCTGCCCGGCCAAAAGTTTGATAGCGATCAATCGTAAACGCACTTCAAACCATAAGTGTAAGCCACGCCGTGCTTGCAATTCGCGGTCCCAAGCGACCAACAACTCGGCGGCCACCTCCCAGTTCGCTTCCATGGCTGCGGTGAGTGCCGTATTGAGCGATCGATTGAGATCAAACAACAAGCATTCACCCTGCGGTGGGTGTTTGGCCATCACGGGTTCAGCGGCCATCTGCAACGTTTGCCCAGTCAAAATTAGCAGTGATTCAAGTGGGTAAAGCGTCCGCAGTTGAGATTCCAGTTTTAAGGAGACCTCCTCCGCTTGTGCTAATTTCAAGGCTTCGCGATACATTTCGATGGCCGTTTGCGTACGCCCCTCGAGAAAGGTCATCCAGGCAATCTTGCCACGCGCTAGCCAACGACGATCCCCGCGACTGGAAACCGGCGCCGCTTCGTCCAGTACAAGATTGCACTGATGCTGCGCAATCTCCGCATCGTCGGCAGACATATAGACGTCACAAGAATACTCTCGAAAGCAACCGACGCAGGCCAGCTTGCCCGTCTGGCGACATATCTGTAAGCCGTCCGCGATACATGCTTGCAGCCCCTCGGAGTTATAGCCTTCCATCTGTCCGGTCGCTTCCGCCAGATTCTCATAAGCACAGGAACTGAACTGATAAACCAAACTTTCAAAGAGAGAAATGGGCATGTCGGGCTGTATCTTGCGACACTGTTCCTCGCTCTCCAGCAAGGCGATCAACTCGACAGCCCGCTCGCGCATGGTTTCAAACTCAAACAAGTACTGGGCTTGATCCATCTGATGAAAGGTACCTAACACATAATGCAGCAACTTGCGCTCACGCTTCGCCTTTTGCCGCAACTCACCATAAAGCTTAAACGAAGTACGATACAAGGCGGGCTCAATCAATTCGCCCGCGTCAGCCGCCAACTTTTCCAGTTGTTGCTCGATTTCTGAATCGTGATTTGCGTCGGTCATCGTTCGCTTTCTGGAAGAGCTAAAGAACAAGATGGCCCACGAAACAGGACGCGTCTTGAAGGCTACTGTCAGTATAATTTTTTTGCCACAACATGTTATGGGGGAGAAAATGTTGCTGGCGAGCAACGTCGCAGCCAATTGGGTAGCATCACATCTTTTGACCAAATTGCTCCGTGAATTCTGCGGAGTTATACTCGTCACTTGCAAGCCACACGAATAAGCTCCAAACGTCCATACCGCTATTTAGGTAACTCGAAATATGTCGCGATCTCAACGCACCATCCTGCGTTTAACTAGTCTGCTGCTGTTTGTGCCCGTTGCTCTCTGGACAATGCCCGCGACTGCACAAACACCGGATGCGGCCTCAGTGGATGCCGCGATGAAGCCGTTGCTGGATGGGTTTCGAGGTGATGTGGCCATCTCGCTCCATCACTTGGAGAGCGACACGAGCTGGAATTACCGCGGTGATGTGCCAATGCCCACCGCCAGCCTGATTAAATTACCGGTGATGATTGAAGCATACCGCCAAGCGGCAGCGGGCCAAGTGAACATGGAACAGCAGATCGTGCTCCAAGAAAGCGATAAAGTTCCGGGCTCCGGCATATTGACGAGCCACTTTTCCGCTGGCACGAGCCTGTCCCTTCGCGACGTTATCCGCCTGATGATCGTCTACTCAGACAACACAGCCACGAATCTCGTCGTCGACGCGATTCGGTTACCCTCCACTGCCGCGACCATGAAAGAGTTGGGTTATCCAGAAACGCAATTGCATGCGAAAGTATTTCGTCGGGATACTTCGATTGCCCTAGAACGCAGCGAAAAGTTTGGCCTAGGAAGCACGACAGCCAACGACATGGTCAGTTTGCTGACGCGACTGAAACGCGGGGAACTGGCCGACGAGGCCTCGACGGCGGCCATGTTGGATCACCTTTTGAATTGTGACGATAAGAGTCGCTTCCCGCTGCTTTTGCCACCCACCGTCAAAGTGGCTCACAAAACCGGCTCGGTAAACCGCGTCCGCACCGATGCAGGACTGCTCATGGGAAATGGTTGCACGCTTGCGTTATGTGTCCTAACGGATAACCTCGAGGATACGCGCTGGACCGATGATAATGCAGGCAATCGCCTGTGTGCCGACGTGGCCAAGACCGCCTATGAACTATTCAGCCCGCAAACATCACCTGCGGTAGCGACACCCGCTTCGAGCGGTGCGATGCAACTGGGGGCGACAGGCGACTTAGTCGAGTCATTGCAACGCACTTTAAATGCCAAAAGTCAAGCTGCGGAAAAACTAAGCGTGGATGGTGATTTTGGACCAGCCACCGCAGCAGCTGTAAAAGCTTTTCAAGCTCAAAGCCAACTTGCTGCCACGGGGATTGTCGACACGGCCACTTGGGCAGCGCTCGGCGAATTAATCGAGCGCGATGGAGTTGTGGCCCCACCCACAGAAATCAATTCCGAAGTTCTCTCTCGCGAGCCGCTAGACGATCCTTACGGCCCGCCTCAAGTGACGTGCTCCGCCTGGACGATTCTAGATGGCCAAACCGGCGCGGTCGTGGCTGCCGAGCGCGCCGATGAGCCCTTGGATTTTGCCAGTACTACCAAGATGATGACAGCCTATATCGTTCTGAAATTGGCAGCCAGCGACCCCGCTATATTGAACGAGCTCGTGACGTTTTCTCAACGTGCCGATGACACACCTGGTTCGACGGCAGGCATCCGCGCCGGTGAACAATTGCCTGTATCCGAATTGCTGTATGGCTTGCTCCTACCATCCGGCAACGATGCTGCCGTCGCTCTGGCCGAACATTTCGGCGGCCGCCTTAAACAAGAAACTGCAACCGAGGGGCAATCTGGCAGCGACAGTTTCATCGCTTACATGAATGCAACTGCCAAAGAGTTGGGTATGACCCACATGCAATTTAAAAACCCACATGGTTTAACTGCGGAAGGGCATCTCGCCACCGCCAACGAACTGGCCCGCCTGGCACAAGCGGCTTTAAAGCTACCGCGGTATCGCGATTACGTCACCACCCGTCAACACGGCTTCACGCTGACGGGGCCCGGCGGCTACCAACGTAACGTGAAGTGGGAAAACACCAATCGATTGCTCAAAATCGAAGGTTATGGCGGAGTTAAAACGGGTACCACCGATGCGGCCGGGGCCTGCCTGGTGTCCTGCAGTCAGCGGGACGGTCGCGAGTTGATTGTAGTCGTTCTGAAGGCCGCGAACTCCGACGCGCGTTACACCGACTCACGAAACCTACACGCGTACGGCTGGCGACAGACGAGTTCAAAGTAGCCTTGTTCAGTTCGACGATTCGAACCGAAATCACCAGCCAAGTCGCGAAGCGACTACAGGAGAATCCGCATGTCCTCGCATCACGGAATCCTTGTTCACGTTGTGTTCTCGACTAAATACCGAAAACTAGTTCTTGCCGACGATTGGCGCGATGACCTGTTCGCCTACATTGGCGGTACCATCACAGATCACAAAGCAGTGCTGCTAAAGTCTGGTGGGATGGAAGATCATGTCCATATGCTGATAAACTTTCATCCGCAATTCGCAATCTCATCTACGATTCAATTGTTGAAGTCGAATTCATCCAGATGGATCAACGACAACGATCGAACCAAAATGAAGTTCCAATGGCAATCTGGATACGGTGCCTTTTCGGTGAGTCAATCGATGGCGGATGTTGTCAAGCAATACATCGTCACTCAGCGTGAGCACCATCAAAAGCTCTCATTCAAGGACGAATATCTCGCCATGCTGAAAAAGCATCAGATCGAATTCGATCCGAAATACGTCTTCGAACAAGAAGTCGTTGGATGAAAATACCTAGCGTCGCATTGCGGCAAAATTGAACCGCGAAGCGGTGACATGTAGTAGCCCCGGACGCAAGTCCGGGGTATTTGGGTCGCGCCGATCCGAGAGTCGCGCAGCGATAACAGGCATTTGCGCGAATAATCGTCGGGCGTGGCGATCCTCGCACGACATCCCAATCACACCTGCCGTCGCGTTGCGACTCGTATTTCGGATTTCAACCTGGTCCACGGACTTGCGTCCGTGGCTATTACCTGTCGTCGCTTCGCGACTGCTACCAAACCGCGAAGCGGTG
>JBBQRC010000011.1:0-18581 GCA_038215215.1 Pirellulales bacterium | reverse complement strand
GAGCATGTCGACGCCGGCGATGCGCAGCCCCATGATCTGAGCGGCGCGGACGGCGGTTTCACGGAAGGTTTCATCCAATTCGATGGGCTCGGCCTTGGCACCACGATGCACATTGCTACGAAACTCGCCCCCTTGAGCGGTACGGCGCATGGCTGCGACGACTTGATCACCCACCACAAAGGCGCGGATGTCGCGCCCCTTACTTTCCGAAACAAACTTTTGGACCAAAACGTTTTGCCTGGCGCACTGGAGTGTTTCAATAATCGTCTCGGCAACTTTGACCGAGTCGGCCAGTATCACACCGACCCCCTGTGTCCCTTCAAGTAGTTTGATGATAACGGGTGCGCCACCCACACGCTCAATGGCGGGCAAAACATCGAGCCGATCCCGCACAAACGTCGTCTGTGGCATGCCAACTTGATGGCGACTGAGGATTTGCAACGACCGTAATTTGTCGCGCGAGTTCATAATCCCATTGGAGGAGTTCACCGAAAAGATATCCATCTGCTCGAATTGACGCACCACGGCGGTTCCGAAGTAGGTGATCGAAGCGCCGATGCGAGGCAAAACGGCATCCGTTTGCCCAAGCCGTTTGCCTTGGTAATACAAGTCCGGCTTGCAAGCGACCACGTCGATAGCGAACCTGAGCGTATTGAGCACTCGCGCTTTGTGTCCACGTCCTGTTGCCGCCTGTAGCAATCGTCGAGTGCTATAGCAGCGCGGATTACACGAAAGAATGGCAAGTTTCATAGTTACCAGATCGGTGAAGTCGGTGGTCGAAGAATGAACCCAAGGATTTGATGCTAAGAATTGTCATATCTCGGTCATCGCATGGAAAACAATGGCCAATGAGCGAATTGGGATGAATTCCCAAACCACTTATTTCGGCCCCCACAAGCGAGAAGACCGTGCTACTTTTTCCGCACAATGCATCGCTGGAGAGGCTATGCTAAGGCATCTGCAAATGTAATTGAGCAGCCTGGCGACAGTTTGGCAATCCCGTATTTTTCTACTTCGCTCAAAACCTGTTGGCCTTCGGCCGGCGCTGCCATTCGAGTCATTACGAACGCGTTAATTTGGGGTAATCATGAGTCATTTAGTCCGACGCAACTTCATGAAATCGTCAATCGCTCTTATTACTCCCGCACTGCTTGCATCCCGGGTGGCCTTAAGCACATTGACGCCACTTTATGGCAAATCGTCTGCCGCTCGCATTCGCGTCGGGCAAATTGGAACCAAGCACGCACACGCAGCGGGCAAGCTGGAGGCGGCGCGAAAACTTGCAGATTATTTTGAAGTGGTTGGCATTGTGGAGGAAGACTTAGATCAACGCGAGCGAGTGCAAAAACTCCCCGCTTATGTTGATTTACCTTGGCTGACGCGCGAGCAACTGCTCGGCGAAGCGGGTTTGCAATTGGTGCTGATTGAAACCGCCATCGACGATTTGCTAACAACGGCTGAAAAATGCCTAGCGGCTGGCTGTCACATTCACTTAGACAAACCAGCAGGAACGTCCTTAAAGCACTTTCAACGCATCACCGAACTCGCCGCCTCAAAGCAACGGCTCATTCAGCTTGGTTACATGTTTCGTAGTAATCCCGCCTTCCAATTTCTGTACGCTGCCGTCAACCAGGGCTGGTTGGGCGATATTTTTGAAGTCGACGCGGTCATGAGCAAGAAAATTGGTCCCGCGGAGCGGGCTCAACTGGCTCGTTATCGGGGTGGTTCCATGTTTGAACTCGGCTGCCACGTTATCGACGCGGTTATAAAGCTGCTCGGGAAGCCAACCGCAGTGAGGCCAGCGAACCGGCAGACCCATCCCGAGTTGGATTCTCTGTACGACAATTGCTTGGCCGTCTTCGAATATCCTCGCGCTACCGCCACGGTTCGCAGTAGTCTTGTCGAGGTCGATGGTGGTCGGCGGCGCCAAATAGTTGTGTGCGGGACGGAAGGCACGGTCGCCATCGAGCCGCTTGAACCGCCGCAATTGAGCCTCACGCTCGATCGCCCCCGTGGCGAATTCCGGACAGGGACCCAAACCATCAATTTGCCTGTCAGTAGCGGACGCTACGACGGCGACCTGATCAGCTTGGCAACCGCGATTCGCGGGGAAACCACCTTCGAATATTCCCTCGAGCATGATTTAATGGTGCAGTCCTGCATCCTCGAAGCCAGCAATATGCTGTAACGCGATCTTCAACATGCAGGTTTGAAATTCATCTCGCAACCACCCAAAATTACTTGCATCACCGGAAAGTAGTTCAGTGCGAAAGATCCTTGTCACCGGAGCCGCCGGGTTTATTGGCTTCCACCTCGCCAAAGCTCTCTTGGCGAGCGGCGAACATGTTGTCGGCATCGACAACCTTAATGACTACTACAGCGTGCAACTCAAACGCGATCGCCTGGCACAGTTGCTGCCACTTTCGAATTTCCATTTTCTGGAAATGGATCTTGCCGACCAGCCGCGTATGCAAGAGCTATTCAAGGAATTCCAATTCGCACGCGTGGCTCACTTGGCCGCCCAAGCTGGCGTGCGTTATTCGCTGACGAATCCCGAAGCCTACGTGCACAGCAATCTCGTCGGCTTCTGCAATATTCTCGAAGGCTGCCGCCATCACCAGGTGGGGCATTTGATGTATGCCAGCAGCAGCAGCGTTTACGGGACCAACCAAGTCCAGCCCTTCTCGATTCATCACAATGTTGATCATCCGATCAGCCTGTATGCTGCCACAAAGAAGGCCAACGAACTGATGGCGCACACTTATAGCCATCTGTACCAATTGCCAACAACAGGTCTGCGATTTTTTACCGTGTATGGTCCGTGGGGTCGCCCGGATATGGCCCTGTACATGTTTACCAAAGCCATTTTCGAAG
Source organism: Pirellulales bacterium (assembly GCA_038215215.1). Taxonomy (GTDB): domain Bacteria; phylum Planctomycetota; class Planctomycetia; order Pirellulales; family Pirellulaceae; genus Aureliella. The sequence continues at coordinate 15,707 of JBBQRC010000011.1, read as the reverse complement.
ATCGACCTATCGACGTTTTTAATCACGGACGTATGCGCCGCGATTTCACCTACGTGAATGACATCGTAGAAGCCCTGGTGCGCCTAGTCGATGTCATCCCCACGCCCAATGCGGACTTTGACCCCAGTCAACCCGACCCCGGTAGCGGTCAGTGTCCGTACCGCGTCTACAACATCGGCAACAACAAGCCAGTAGAACTAGGGCATTTCATCGAAGTGCTGGAAAGCTGTATTGGCCGGGAGGCTAAGAAAAACTATCTCCCGCTACAACCTGGGGACGTCATTGAGACGTACGCGGATATCAGTGACCTTGAACGCGCGATCGGTTTCCGTCCGGCCACGCCCATTGAGAAGGGCGTGGCTGAGTTTGTTGACTGGTACCGGGCATATCATCTGACGGTTTAAGACCTAATGAGCCATGATATCGATCGCGCGAAATCGCACGGGATCATTGTGGCCCGCGAAGCCAAAATAACCGCTGGCACGATCCTTGCCGGGGTGGGGTGAATTGGCCATGTATTCCGTTACTTTGGAAAGATCTCCGTTCAGGATCACTGTCCCATTAAGTTCAACACGCAAGGTGGAGCCTTTGACGGTGACTTCTTGGTAATTCCATTCGCCAGAGGGTCTTAGATAACCACGTTTGGCAGCCAGCATACCGTATGCGGAACCGTGATACTGACGCGGGTCGAGCTTAGCATACTTAGCGGAATCGTTGTCTAAGACTTGCAGCTCGCACATGCCCACATACGCCGTATCGCCGCTGCCTGGATAGCGAATGGCCAGCCCGTTGTTGCCACCGGGTGGAACTAGGAATTCAAGTCGTGCGGTAAAGTCGCTGTATTCCTTTTCGGTATGCAATACCCCTCCATGTCCACTTTTGCAACGGATTGCACCCTCTACGACTTCGTAGTTGTCATTGGCACCTTTCCAGCCGGTCAAGTCCGTCCCGTTGAAGAGCGACGTGAAGTTTCCGGCGGAATGATCGCGCAGCCACTTGTTTCCCTCCTCGGCGCCAATCTCACGCACAAAAATATTCCGCCACTGAATTTCGCCACCGTGCGTTTGCAATTGGATGACACCCTTGGCGAACAGCGGTTGCTCGCGGTCCCAAACGTTTTCCATGATTGCATTGTCAACGACCATTTTCTCGTTCAACCAGATGGTGGTGCGTGCACCGACTTGAATGACGCGCAATGAATTCCACTCGCCAAACGACTTGTCAGCTAAAACCAGTGGATCTTTGCCAGGGGCGCCCGCAGAATTGTTCCATAACGCACCGCTGCCCTTGTTGGCGCCGATGTTAAACTTCGCTTCCTCGGTGCTATCCCAAATTTGCACTTGAGGCGTGCCACGCAAGTACACACCACTATCGGCTTTGGGAACGGTCTTGTATTCAATCAGTAGTTCGATATCACCTAGCTCATCATTGGTGGTGAGATAAACACCGTGGCCATCGTTGAAGAGTACGCCATCCACAATCGTCCAGTGAGCGCTCATGTCCTGGAGCCATTCGGCCCGTTTCTCTTCAGATGCCTCCGCCCAATTGCGGGGATCCAAGGGTGGACGACCATGCCAACCGTCAAGATTTTGAGCATTAAAGAGTGCTCGAAATCCCTCCGGCGCAGTCTTGACTCCCTCTGCACCGTCTGAGGCCACAGCTAGCAGACTGACCATACCGCAGATTAGGGCGAGCCAAAGGGAAGTAGCGGGAAAACGAAAGGAGAGACGCAGCATGCTTAGTCCTCAATATCTGGCAGGTTGATGAATGGCGGGTGAAATTCGCGAGGCGAGCCTCAACTAAGATAGCTGCCCGAACGGCGAGTTGACAACCGATTACCTGCAAGTTGGCATTTTTCCTGGGAAATCAGTTATGCCGGCACGAAAGTGAATTTCGTGTTGCCAAACAGCCATCACTCGTACGCGGTGGGCGAAAGGCAATTAGGCTGGAGCAAGGAAGTCTTTTAATTCATGTCAGCCGCTACAGAGATAACCGGAGACGGGATGACCGACGCATTCGCAGAGTGTGCCATGCCGGCGAACGAGGCTGGGTATGCAAACGTCAATCGTCCAGCTTGCGGGCCGCTCTGCACCGGCGTGGGCATCGTCACGCTAGCGGTTCAGTTGGTCTGTGCCCTGGGGTGTTCGCCACCCGATTGGATTCAGCCATCGATCGTCGGTCTGATCTGGGCAAATCTCTTTTTGTTAGGAATCGCTGCGGGAAATGTGCGTCGCGGCAGTGCATGCTTTGCTTGTCTTGGCGGCTGCCTGTTGTGGATCAGCCAAGCTGCCTTGCGCGTAGTGACTCATTTATCTAACAACGAATGCCTGCTGCTGGCGACACTACTCTGTGCTGCCGGTTGGCTGGTGTCCCACCTGGACAATCTTCACAGCGCGCTGCGCAAGTCCTACTCTGACGCGATTCAGTTTCGACAATGGACCATCTGGGATCTGGCTGGCCTGACCACGCTGGCGGCGGTGATCTGCTTCACTGTGCCTCGATTCGAGTCACCAACGGGACTGCTGATCGAAGTGGCGGGTGTGCTAGTTGGCGGAGTCATCTGTAGCTGGGCCGCCTATCGCTGGGTCTTTGACGATCACTGGACACTCGTCAAACTGCTGGCTGTCACGACGGTCGGTGTATTGGGTTGGTGGATCCTCGTTCGCCAATCGCCAGCCGAATATTCCGGGCTACAAATTCTGGCATGGATGCTGACGGGTCCCTTGGCAGTCATTGCTTCACAGGGCTTGGCGGTGCTCGTCTGTCTGACGGCGGTACGTGTGGACCTGACCGTCTGGAAACCCACGGTACTGCCAACCAGCACTGCGCTGTCAACCAACACAGTGCTGTCAATCAACACAGTGCTGCCAACCAACCCTGGCGCGACGGTTCCGGAGCTTCGCGTCTACAGGGTGTGAAGCTCTCCCCAGGGTCCAAAACCGATAACTGGAAAACCAGCTCTACTCCTTTAGGGACGAACAGCGACGATACATCCGTATTCCATCGCACGGGTTTGATAGGCTTCTAGGATCGCGTCAAAACGATCCAAAAACATCACGTGATCGCGGCCCAGCATCCTTGCCAGCCAACGTACTTTGGTACTGGCGACGCGATCGCGGCAAATCTCCCAAGTCTTGAGCACGCGGTCCGTCCAGATTTCGGTCCGCTCGACTTCGAGTCCTGCGTCCTGAAACCATTGACGATAGTCCGCTTGGGTGCCCAGCGAGGGGCAAAAGAAACCCTCACAGACCTGGTACACCAAACGTTTTGTCTGCTCGGCCTGTTCGTCATCTCCGGACAGCCATGCACAAACCGCCAAGCGCCCGCCAGGTTTCAGCCAGGTCGCAGCTTTACGAAAGAAGTTTGGTTTGTCGAACAAGTGCTCGGTGCACTCGATACTCCATACCACGTCAACAGAAGCTGGATCAAACTGAATGTCTTCAGCGTCAGCCCGAATGAACTTGGGCCGAGGAGTTGTGCGGGACCAACCGGCCGACATGACTGCCCAACGACGCTGTACGGAACTGAGGGTTACACCCGTAACTTCACACGCCAAGTTTTTCGCCAGCCACTGGCTCGATCCACCCATGCCACAGCCGATATCGACAACCCGTTGTCCTGATTGAATCTTGGCCAGCTTGGCCATCTGCTCTGTCAATTGTCGCTGCGCCAATTGCGGCGATTCGTCCGCTGACCACAACCCATGGTGAATGTGCTGTCCCCATAACAAACGATAGAACAAAGTCGACACATCGTAATGAGTACGAATGACATGCTTCTGAACACCTGGACAACTAATCAAGCTAATCGACTCCAATCATGCTAAGTTGCTGGTATACTTAGGTAAACTTGAATGAGGCTCGATTATACCACGCGTGCGAAAGATCGTAGGACAGGACTAGTTGGATTACATGAATCTTTCGAAGCGGTACCTTCAGGGCGAGCTCATGGACGCGCCCGATCTGGCCGAACAACCACATTTGCTTGCATTAAGAGGCTTACGAAGAGTTAATTTACTGAGCCGCACAGCGCACATTGTTTCCAGTGCAATTTATCACCATTGGAAACAGGATCGCCAGACGCTACGGGTTCTCGACTTAGCCTGCGGTGGTGGTGATGTCACAGTCCAAGTTGCCGAACGGTTGCAGCGTTACGGCGTGGCCGCAGAAGTGCACGGCTGGGATCGCAGTCCTACGGCGATTGAGTTTGCGCGACAGCAGCTTGTGTCAGGAAAGCCTCAACCGCAATTCGACGTGGCGGACGCACTGGCAGAAATTTCCGCCGACAAGTTTGATGTCATCTACTGCACACTCTTTTTGCATCACTTAGACGACCACGACGCTAGGCAGTTGCTGACGCGGATGTATCAGGCCGCCTCACGTTTGGTCCTGATCGACGATCTACGTCGCTCCACGGTAGGTTATGGACTAGCCGTCTTGGGCTGTCGAGTGCTATCGCGTTCGCCGATCGTACATGTTGATGGTCCGCTGAGCGTTCGGGCAGCTTTCACGGAAGGTGAAATCATGCATCTGGCGGATGCCTGCGCCTTACCAAGGCCAACCATTAAGCGGCATTGGCCCCATCGCTTTCTGCTAGCCTGGGACCGGACTCGATGATGGATTCACCAAGTGCGCGGCCTGCGCATGCAGCCCGTCACCTCCCGCTTTCAGACTTGGCCAACGTTACCTGGGATGTTGTCGTGATTGGGGCGGGACCTGCCGGAGCGGTGGCGTCTATACAAATGGCTGCACGCGGGCAGCGGGTATTATTATTGGACGCCAAGGCGTTCCCCAGGGATAAAGTCTGCGGCGGTTGCTTGAATCAACGTGCCTGGCAGGCATTGCAACACGTCGTTGTGCCGCAGGGCCAAGCTGGTGCACCGGAGCGCCTGTTAGCCGCTGGCGCTGCGGCCGTTCATCGACTTCGCCTGAACTGTTTAGGACGCGAAGCCAATTGGGCGTTGCCAACGATGCACGCCATTTCACGCCGCACTATGGACGAGGTGCTAATCGAGTTGGCCGTCGCCTCAGGTGTTGTTTTTTGCGAGGAAACTTCGGCCAAAGTAGTTGATGATGATGCGCGGCACGTTCGCAGTGTCAGGCTGACTGGGGCCGACGCAGATGACTGCACGATCACCGCGCGAACGATCGTGGCGGCAGACGGACTCGGCCATTCCTCCTTGAGTGACGTGGCGGCCTTTACAAGTCAGGTGGCGGCTAATTCACGGCTCGGCTTGGGCACAATCGTGGTCGATGATTCGCAGAATTATCCTGTCCACGAGTTGACCATGTCCGTGGGTCGTTGCGGTTACGTAGGCCTAACGCGGGTGGAGAATGGTCAATTGGATGTGGCCGCAGCCGTCGATGCGTCGGCCCTAAAACAACTGGGGCCAGCCACCGCCATTGCGACGATTTTGGAGAGTTGTCAGTTGCCGGTGCCCGCGAGTTTACGAACCGCCAAATGGACCGGCACACTGCCGCTAACTCGTCAAAGTCAAACGGTTGCGGCCCGACGCTTGTTCACGATTGGGGACGCCGCTGGATACGTGGAACCGTTCACCGGCGAAGGGATGTCCTGGGCCATAGTCTCGGCCTTAACGTTGTCGCAATTGCTTACAACGAGAGATTTAGATGATTGCGAGCAACTGACCGCGGCTTGGATCGCGCAATGGCGTCAACATGTGCGACGCAAGCAGTTGGTTTGTCGCGGCCTGACAAGTTTAATACGCCACCCCAGACTGGCAGGATATTCGCTGACGATGGCGCGATCGCTGCACTGGATTCCTCAATGGTTGATCGCGCGTGCGAGCGGCGTCGGCTATACCCATACAGGAGCTGCATAGTGAGAACTGAATTGATCGGTTTAGGAACCGCCTTGCCTGTCGGATCGCTGACACAAGCCGGTGCCGCAGCGACCGCACACCTGCTCCGCAATTCCGAGTCTGATCCGAGCTCGGATCGTAAGGAACAGTTACTGGCCACTCTCTACCGACGCTCCGGCGTGCAGACTCGACATAGCGTCTTGTTGCGTGGCGGAGATGACGACGCCTATGACCGTCAGACATTTTATGCCAAAGCAATCGACGCGGCGGATCTAGGACCCACTACCGCCGAGCGTATGGAGCGTTTTGAGCAGACCGCACCTGCATTGGCCACCGCGGCATGCGAACAGGCACTCGCAGACGCCAGCTTAAGCGGCGCTGCCATTCGCCATCTCGTCACCGTTTCCTGCAGTGGCTTTGCGGCTCCCGGCTACGACATGGCACTGTACTCAACACTCGGTTTAAGAGCCAATGTCTCCCGCACCAACGTCGGCTTTATGGGCTGCCACGGCGCGCTGAATGGTCTGCGCGTCGCCCGGGCACTCAGTATTGCACATCCGCATGAACCGGTGCTCGTGTGCGCGACAGAACTGTGCACGCTGCATCACCAGTACACCGATGATCCACAGCAGATCGTGGCCAATTCGCTGTTCGCGGACGGCTCCGCCGCAGTCATCTTGCGATCAACGGATGCCTCCAACGGAGCGCCGCACAGAGCGGGCTGGAGGCTACTGAACCAGTCCTCCTGCGTGTTAGCGGACTCCGCGGACATGATGACTTGGCGAGTTGGCAATCATGGCTTTCAAATGACGTTGTCGGCTCAAGTTCCCACAGTGATTCGTCAGCAGTTAAGGCCCTGGCTGGTGGAATGGTTGGCGACCCAGGGGCTATCACTAACGGACATCAACTCTTGGGCAGTACATCCCGGTGGCCCGCGCATTTTGACGGCCACTGCCGATGCACTTGGGTTGGGAGAGCAGCAACTGGAAGTATCGAAAGGCGTTTTGGCTGAATGCGGCAACATGTCGTCTCCGACGGTGTTGTTCATTCTCAAGCGGTTGCTGGAAAACGGCAGTACAGGCCCTTGCGTGACACTCGCGTTTGGACCAGGACTGGTGGTGGAAGTGGCACTGTTGACCTGCTAAGACACTTAAGCCAGCGCTGGAGTGAAACAGGCCACCATGGCCTATCAACTCAAACAACACCGCGTGCGTAAGAACCAAGCACTTCCAGCCGTAATGTCTGGCCACGCAGTTTCTGGATCGCAGCGGCCACGGGTTTCGATTTCTCGTGCCCCTCGAGTTCGACGAAGAACAGATATTCGTTGGGATGGCTGGGAAGCGGAAACGATTCGATCCAGGTCAGGTTGATTTTGGCGTCGCGAAAGGTCACCATCGCATCGGCCAGCGCTCCGGGCTGATGTTTGAGCTGAAACATCAACGAGGTCTTATCGCGTCCAGTCGGATCACACGGTCGGTTTCCGATCACGGCAAAACGAGTGACATTGTGCGAATTGTCTTCGATATTTTCGTCAATGACTTCCAGTCCGTGATGCACACCCGCTTCGAAACTCGCGATGGCGGCGGCGCCAGTTTTTTCGGCCGCTAGCCGCGCGGCCGCCGTCGTACTGGCAACTTCGATGAGGCGCGCATCTGGAACGTGCTGACTAAGCCATCCGCGACACTGCGACAGCGCTTGCGGCTTACTGTACACCTCAGTGATTTCACCCCGTGGGCAACGTCCCAGTAAGCAATGATGCACTGGCAACAATACCTCGCCACATACTCGCACTGGCCAACGCGCAAACATGCCGAGCGTATCCACCACCCTGCCATCGGTACTGTTTTCAATCGGTACCACACCAAAAGCAGCTTGCCCACGTACCAGTTCATCGAACACGGCGGCAATCGTAGCCACCGGCACTAGCGAGGCGGCTGAGCCAAAGTGCTTGACGGCCGCCAAGTAACTGTAGCTATAGATAGGTCCGAGGTAGGCGATGGGCTGATGCAATTTCACTTCATGCTGGCACAAGCTGACCGCATACTTAATCCAGCCAACCAGCAAGGGTTCGGAAAGTTGATGGGCTTGTGCGGCAGCCACAGCCAGCTTGGCCGCACGCTGCTGGAGATCCACCAGTGCCAGCGGCTGGCCACATTGTTTGGCTTGCTCCGCGGCCGCTTGGAGCACGCTCACCCTCGCCGCCAACACTTCCAGCAATTGACGATCCAACTCATCCAACTGCTCGACTGAGGATGGCTCGTTGTTGGAGGACGTCGGTGGCGACTTGGCCGGGCCGCGCTGTGAGATCAAAGGCTTTTTGATGGGCTTTACCGAAGTTTTTGACTTGGATGTCGTCTTGCGTTTCATTGGAACAGATGCTTTTGTGACTGACAGACTTAAGAATGGGATCGCGACTAATTTACGTTGCCAAAGACTTCACCGCCATGACGCGTCAAGCGGTCAGTCCTGCAGAGCGTCCACCAAGTGCCTTGCTTCCCCGGTAGCTTGACTGACAGGGAGACTCCAATCTAATCGCCCGCAACGGGCTAGCCAAACGACGACTCCACAGAATGCGGCTCGCTCGCAATTTTAGGGAAAATTCGACAATTGCCCGCAACCTGTGGAGGTTTACTTCGAAAACAGTGCTATCTACCACAACAGGGCCAGTCGGCAGTCGTGCGATTGCGCAGTTTGTGGATTTTGACAGGGGAGATCGTGATGGCCTTAAAATCAGCTTGGTTCTCTAGCGATATGCAGTTGCAAATGGCCGCGGAGAATAAGCCGCCATTGCGTGCGGGCTCCCAAGGAGAAGGAGTAAAGAAACTACAACTAGCATTAGTCAAACTCGGTCACAAATTACCCATATCCGTTAAACCGGATGGCACGGCAGATGGCAATTTTGGCAACGAAACGAGCACAGCAATCCGCGAATTTCAGCAAAAGAATGGGTTGAGTGTAGACGGTGCCGCCGGCCACAATACGCTTTACCGAATGGACGAGCAACTGGCGGATAGTTTCCCAGCGAGCGGCATGTCCGCAGCGCAAATTACAACGCTGAAGGGCGATATCTTGATCGCCAAGATGATCGCCAATCGATGTACTAGCCAACTGGTCATGTCCACCACCTTTCCCAGACCGCCAATTCAAAGGCCAGGAAGCCCGTTACCCGTCGACCCAGCGTTAACGCCGGGTGGCTTGCAGGGGAAAATCCTCGCGGCTTTGTCAGATTCGTTCGATATCGATGGCAAAGATCCACAGGAAGTCTTTGAGATCAGAAGGCGATTTATGGGCTTCATTGGACGAATCGATTTGATTGAGTTCGAACTCACCGATCGCCATGCTCCCTCCGACCAGACCATCGGGCACGACGCGTTTGTGGAGTACAAGTTCGGTTCGCCGCTATCTGGAAACAAGATCTTCCTGACCAAATCCTATTTCGCGAAGAGTTCTCAGCCGGAGCGGGCTTTAATTCTCATCCACGAGTTCATCCACTTACATAACAATGGTGCCGGCCATCCTGGCGCCGACGGCAATATGGATAGCGGGCAGGTCTTGCTTTTCCAGCAATCACATATTGGTATTCCCTTCGAATTCGCCCTTTTTAACCCCTATTGCTATGAATATTTTGCGAAGTGGACAGCCTAGTGCACTCGGGGTTATGGTCATCAGGCAGGTCGGTGGAAATAGGGCCGAAGGTCCGACACAACCTCTGCCGGGCGTCGTAAGACCCCGGTAACAGTTGAGTTTGCGCCACGAGGCCTGGAGGGCCGATACAATAATGCTGACAAGATTTGATTGGCCCAAAGCTGGGCGCGAACGTATTGGAACCCATCGAACGAACAACGACTCCGAAAATTAGTTACCGTAATGGATGTTGCGGTTCGAACAGTGACCAGTCAAATGGCAGCATAAACGCTCACCGCTAATACCTCAGCTTCGATCACCCCGGGTTGCGCTGTTGCTCGCCAAGAGGCTCGCACCGCTTACCCGGGGCTAACATCTGCCGCCACGCTGTGGCTGGTCAATTGGTTTGGACGAAATATGGGTAGTGCCAATAAACCGCCTTCGAAGATTACAACATCTCAAAACCGTGTTCACGCAGCGACTAAAGCTTTCTGGCTCGTTCTTCCTGGCGCACGACTGTAGACAGTTTCGCGACATTGCTCCGTCCGGGTCGCTCGGCTAAAATAAACCCTGGAGGCTCCAATGACACTCGAAACAATGATCGACGGACTTTCACGCGACGAACAAATAATTGCAATGGAACTCCTCTGGAAACGCTTGACTCAAGAAAACGCGTCCGCGGCGCCACCCGGATGGCATCGTGATGTTGTGGCGGAGCGTGTGGCCGACTTAGAGAATGGTAACGACACGCTTTCGGACTGGGCCGAAGCGAAAAAGCGACTTGCCGACCGCCTCCGATGAGAATCAAGCTTTCCGGCGGGGCTGAACGTGATATCCAGCGTGGTTGCGACTTCTACCGCAGGATTGACCTTGATCTGGCCGTTTACTTCAATGACTGCATCTCTGCCGATATTGACTCGCTTCAACTTTATGCTGGTGTTCACGCGACTGTTGATGGCTGGCACTTCACTTTTGCCAATCGGTTCCCCTTTGTGATCTGGTACGGATTGCGGGGCGACATCGTGATCGTTTACGCAGTTCTCGATGGTCGACAAGACCCATTAGAAAACGAGTCTATCCTAAGCCAACGCCGCGCTAATCTGGACGGCTGATAGCCATGCGATCGGGATAGGGGACGGATGTAAGTGACAAATCGACGAGTACTCTCTTGCAGAACGGCCTAGCACCCCTGTCAAATTGGCAATTTCCATCGAATTGTTCAATGCAGCTTGCCTGAAAAACTGGCAGAAAAGGGGGTTTGTCGTTGGCCAGAGGACAAAAAAAGGAGTTTGGCACGCCTGTTGCTACAGTGAGCGACATTACCAAAATTGTTCCCGCTGCCCGCATTCCACCGCTGCAGTGCTTACCAACGTAGCAGTTCATTCAAGGAGATCCTCATGGCTCAAGGTGAAAAAATCATCGGCATCGACCTCGGTACCACCAACTCAGTGGTAGCGATCATGGAAGGATCTGAGGTCAAAGTTATTCCCAATGCGGAGGGAAATCGACTCACGCCGAGCGTCGTGGCCTACACGGACAAAGACGAGGTCATTGTGGGCGAACCGGCGCGTCGCCAGGCTGTCACAAACCCACGCCGTACGGTGTATTCAGTCAAACGATTTATGGGTCGGCGACATTCCGAAGTCGAATCGGAAGAGAAAATGGTTCCCTACGCTGTCGTGGGCGGCCAGAGCGAATACGTCAAAATTGGCATCGGCGACAAGCAGTACACGCCACAAGAAGTCTCTGCCAAAGTGCTGCGTAAACTGAAAGAAGCGGCGGAGTCTTACCTCGGCCATCGTGTCAGCAAAGCGGTCATCACTGTGCCCGCGTATTTCAATGATGCCCAACGCCAAGCGACCAAGGACGCTGGGCAAATCGCCGGCTTGGAAGTAGCTCGTATTATCAACGAACCAACCGCAGCCGCATTGGCTTATGGACTCGACAAAGAGCGTGACCATAAGATTGTCGTGTTTGACTTGGGTGGCGGTACTTTCGACGTGTCGGTGATGGAGGTTGCCTCAACCGGCGAAGGTGATGATACCAGCAAGGTCTTTGAAGTGATCTCCACCAGTGGTGATACACACCTGGGCGGTGACGATTTCGACGCAACGCTGGTCAACTACGCGGCAGAGTCCTTTAAGAAGGACACAGGCATCGATTTACGCAAAGAGCCCATGTCGCTGCAGCGCTTGCAAGAGGCCTGCGAAAAGGCGAAGAAGGAATTGAGCTCGGTACCGCAAACTGACCTAAACCTGCCGTTTATCACGGCCGACGCCAGTGGCCCCAAGCATCTGCAAATGACCATCACTCGGGCCAAGTTCGAAGAGCTGGTCGATGTTTTGATCGAGCGTTGCCGTAAGCCAGTTTTACAAGCTCTCGAAGATGCCAAGCTCAAGCCCAGCCAGATCGATGAAATCGTCTTGGTCGGAGGATCGACGCGCGTTCCCAAGGTGCGGGAAATTGTAAAATCGATTTTTGGCAAAGAACCTCATCAAGGGGTAAATCCTGATGAAGTCGTGGCCATCGGTGCCGCCATCCAGGGTGCCGTGCTCGCTGGTGATCGCAAGGACGTACTGCTGCTTGACGTGACTCCACTCACCCTCGGTATTGAAACCGAGGGTCGCGTGATGACGGCGCTCATCGAGCGCAACACGACCATTCCCGCTGAGCGGAAGAACACGTTCTCGACGGCGGCAGATAACCAGACGGCAGTGACCGTGCGTGTGTTCCAAGGCGAACGCAAGATGGCCGAACAAAATCGTTTGCTTGGTGAATTTAACCTCGAAGGTTTGCCACCGTCGCCGCGGGGTGTGCCGCAAATCGAAGTCAAATTTGACATCGACCAGAACGGCATCCTCAACGTCTCGGCTCGCGATTTGGGAAGCGGTAAAGAAGCCTCGGTGCGCATCGAGCAATCGTCAGGACTTTCGAAGTCGGAAATCGAACGCATGCAGCACGACGCCGAGGAACATGCAGAAGAAGATCGCAAGCAGTTCGAACTCGCCGAAGCTCGTAACAAGGCTCATCATTTGATTTATCAGCTTGAAAAGCAAATGAAAGAGAACGAAGACAAGTTAACCGACAACGACCGCGAACCACTCAACAAAGCGATCGAAAAACTGCGCAAGTCCAGCGATGGCAGTGAAGTCAACGAAATTCGTACCGGCACTACCGAGCTCGAACAAGCTGCCCAAGCGTTCGGCAAGGTGCTCTACGAGAAGGCTGGCTCGGCGGCGGGCGCAGGTGCAGGACCAGCAGCCGATGCCAAAGCCAGCTCGGACGATGACGCCATTGATGCCGAATTTGAAGTCAAAGACTAATCGTTCTGAGCTGCAAACTTCGATTTTGAAATCCCACTTCCTACAAGAGGTGGGATTTTTTTATTGCTAGCCACGTTTCTTTCGAATTCCTCTGTACGTCCGCGTGCGTGGCTGCGAACACTATCGATCAGGGAATCATCCCTTGAAATAGATACGCTTGACTCATTACCAGCAGCCCAACGAGCGCAGCCAAAGCGATGCTGTGGAAAAATACGTAACGTAGAATCTCTCCCTCGCGCCCGTGCTCGCCGGTCGCTACCGCTGCGACCACAATGGACTGCGCATCGATCATCTTACCCATCACACCGCCCGAGCTATTGGCGGCAGCAGCCAGCACGGGGGAAAACCCCAAACGCTGAGCGGTGATGGTTTGCAGGTTACCAAACAAAATATTGGATGATGTATCACTACCGGTAAGGGCGACACCTAACCAACCTAAGAGCGGTGAGAAAAATGGAAACAGCCAACCGCTGCTCGCGAATGCCAGTCCCATCGTCGCGTCCATGCCGCTGTATTTGGTGGTGAACCCGAGCGCAAGCATGGCAGTGATCGTGAGCAACGACAAAGCAGTGCGATGTAGCGTGCGCGCAAAGAGCCAGATCAGATCTGCCAGAGAAACGCCCAGGCACAAGCCAGACACGATCCCCGACAATAGCAGGGCGGTGCCCGCAGCGGACAACCAGACAAGCTTAAATTCGGCTTTCTCGGGGATCGGTTCGGCCACGACGGGCTGATCTCGCATGACGTGGTTGTGCAGGAACGGAATCTCAAACGTAGGGCTGGTTTGGTCCAGGACGGCTTTAACCTGCGGCAAGCCCCACACAAAAACAAACAGAGATAGCACGAGCCAAGGGAACAGAGCGCGGGCTGATTCTCGCCCGCTCGGGCGAAGCGACTGCGCTTCGTCATTCGTAATGCTGGGGATTGTGGCAGTCGAATCACCCACAGCGAAAACCATTTTGGAATCTTCTTCAGCAGGCTGCCAAAACCGCAGTAACAGGACGAGGGCGGCGATTGACACCACCGCCCCCAGCACATCCACCAGCCATGGTCCATGGTAGTTGCTGACAAGAAACTGCATCGAACCGAAGCTGGCGCCCGCTGTTAGACAGGCCGGCCAGACTTGCCACATGCGGCGAAAGCCCACCATGGCTGACACCAGCCAGAATGGGACGAGCAAACTAAACAGAGGGAGTTGCCGACCAACCATTTGACTCAGTTGGTCGAGCGGCAAATCGGTCACTCTGGCCAGCGCGATAAGCGGCGTGCCTAAAGCGCCAAACGCCACCGGGGCCGTGTTACCAATGAGTGCTAGACTGGCTGCCTGCAGTGGTCGAAAACCCAAACCGATTAACATGGCTGCCGAAATCGCCACGGGAGTGCCGAATCCGGCCGCTCCCTCAATAAACGCGCCGAAGCTAAACGCGATGAGCAACACTTGCACGCGTTGATCGTCGGAGATGCCAGCAATCGTGCGGCGCAAAATTTGAAATTGACCGGTGTGCACGCTGATTTCGTACACAAAAATTGCGGCCACGACGATCCAACCGATCGGCAACAGGCCATAAAGCGCCCCATGAGCGGCAGCCGCCGCCGTCAGCTGCGGGGGCATGCCGAAAACGAAGCAAGCAACCACCATCGATGTTGCGAGACCAATAACTGCCGCCCAGTGCGCCCGCACTTGGGCGACGGCTAATAGGACAAGCAACAGCACAATGGGCAAACTTGCCACGGCTGCGGAGAGGAAAAGATTCCCCAAAGGGTCGTAGGCTTGCGTCCAATTCATTCTGCCACTTTGCAACGCGATGAAAGTTTTCTCATCGGTGGTAGAGCATTACTTGGCGATCTCTTTGAGACGAATGTTTTTGAACTGGATCTTCATCGGCGGTCCCTGGTGAATTTGAAACGCCAGCACACCATCTTCCGCTGCCTTGCCGATTTGGCTGTCAATCACTTCTGACATCAACTTACCATTAATCATGTGGCTTAATTTAGTGCCGTTGGCCGTGAGCTTGTAGTGATTCCATTCGCCCGAATGAATTTCTTTGCCTAGTTCTGCAGCCTTGCCAAAGGTTTCTTCCGTTTTCTTTCCATCTCGATCGATCGTGACACGCTGCCCACGTTGCGCAAGAATGCCACGGCCACGTTCCTCATAATTGATCCCGGCAAATTGCATGCTGGCATCGATGTCTGCCTGGTATCCGCCGACGATAAAGTCCTTGTCGTCAATCACCTTGCTGCGGTACTGGACACCTGAATTACCCTCAGCACCAATTTGGTAGTCGAATTCCAGTTCGAAATTAGACACCTTGCCGCCGTCCCAAATCAAGAACGTATTGAACTTGAGTGGCTTCTCGGCGGTGGTAATACCCGTTATGCAACCATTTTGAACGGACCAAAGCTCTAGGTTGCCTTTCCAGCCGGTGAGGTCCTTACCATTAAATAGTTCTTTGGCTTCTTGTGCGTTGGCCCAACTGCTGATCGTCAACATCAGACCGCTTAGGGTTAACAAAAGGATTCGACGTAGTGTAGGCATGGCTGTTGTCTCCAGGAGGGATGATGGGTTAGAGCATGGTAACACAGGCTGAGCTACAATAACTCAACTGTGGCGATGCACAGGCAGGTTGCATCAGTGGGGGTTGCATCAGTCTACCGATAGCGGGGGGCGAATGAAATGTCCCACCTGTCAATCGCATTCATTGAAAGCCTAGTTGCGAAACCACTAGCTGCAAGCCCGAAATTGCCCGCAGCCATCGAGATTTGATGAACGACACACCACAGCAAAACATTCGACAACGTGCGTCACAACTGATTTGGCTCACGCTTCAACATTTTGCCATCACCGCAGCCTACCTGATTTGCTTGCACGTGGTACTCATTGTGCTTTTGGGCAGAAATCCAATTTTGGAATTGCTTGTCCACTTTTCGGCTCACTCCTT
>JBBQRC010000010.1:0-18688 GCA_038215215.1 Pirellulales bacterium | reverse complement strand
GATCCAATGGCGGTGCTCAGCAGATTTTTGTAGGCACTGGCAAATGTGAATCGCATCGCGCGCGAAATGTCCGTCTAGTCGTAGTGCTGGTTTATCGGTGGCGATCGCACTGGCTGCATCATCAATCTCAGCCGCAAAGGCTCCCACCTCATCGCCGACGGCCAGCGTGGGCCGCTCTATCGCACCATGTTTGTGCAGTACCTTAAGCGGAAAAATGTCCGCACCGTCTGCCAGTGCCGACAGTTCGTATTGCAGCGTGGCTTTTTCGAACTGCACTTCAAAGCCGTGGCAGAATGGTCGGGCCGTTTGATCGATGACGCCACTGGATGTCGAAACGCTGACGCGCCGATCTTGGAACTCCATCAACGTCTGACAGTATTTCACCACGCCATCGTGCATCTCAGCCAAACACATGACGCGGTGCGGCATGCCAAACAGCAAGCGTATAAAGTGCGCGTCATGCACATGCAAATCGATAAGCGGACCGCCCACACGATGAGGATCATAAAAATCGGGAATCCAATCGGGGGGCGAGATGATGCGTTTGAAGCAACCGCTAATTGGTCGACCGTACCGTCCTTCGCTGGCTGCTTGGAACAGGTATTGATATTCGCCCATGTAGGGGAGCACCTGCGCGACCATAACTTTGCGCTGCGCCTTGTTGGCGGCATGCATGATTTCGTCGCACTGAACGGTATTTAGTCCCAGCGGTTTTTCGCACAGTACGTGTTTGCCCGCAGCCAACGCCTCACACGCTGCCGCCACGTGCATGTGTGGTGGCAGGCAGATATCGATCATGTCGATATCGGGATTCGCCAGCATCTCCCCCAGCGTTTCGCAGACGCGCAGTTCCTGCACGGAGATGTGCTCGCCGGGCGGTCCGAAATTCCCTTTGATGCTCGTCCAGTCCCCCGCCCGTTTGGCCGCATCACGCGAGCAAAAGGCTGCCAATTCGGCTTTGGCGGATCGCTGATAAGCCAAATAGTGGATCCAGCCCATGAAACCGATGCCAACTAAGCCAACTCGTACCATGATCGTCTTTCCTGTCTAACTCCGCCTGAACCCCATGATCCGTATCGATCTAATCTACAGCTCTAATCTAATGCTAGGAGTGGCACTTTAACAGGCGTGGCCTCAGACCCCGTGTCGTAGCGAGACACCTAACATGTCCAACGTTAGGGTTTCTATGGCCTTTTATGGGGATACGAACCATCAGTTCATGGCGGCCGCTGGACCCACGGCACTAAACTACAAAACGAAAAATGGGTGAGCACGCCAAGCGTGATCACCCATTGAAAATGTCTTTAGTTGGGCCTCTCCATAACGGCTGACCTATTCGTCCGATTCCATCCCTAGTCGCATGCATAAGGATTGGAACTGATCAAAAAGTTTGTCGCTGCTGGTGTGCACGTGCTCCGCTTCCGTGATGAAGCGGATGTCGTCATCAATGTACACATCATGGCTGATCAGTACCCGTTCGAAACTCTCCAAGGGCGATCCATAGGAAATCACCATTTTGTGCTCATCGAACTGGACTTCTTGTTGACGTTGCGGATTGAGCACCGCGATACCGGTGCAGCCGTCATTCAATAGCATCTCTTCAAAATCATAGAGGATGCTCTTTAAGACTGGCATATCAATGTGTTCGCGATAATGATCTTGGTGGCCACCCGCGTGGTAGTGGCTGGTTTCAAGGACGACATCGACAACCGGCCCGAGCGTGTCGATCATGTCGATGAATAAATCGAACAGTCGCTCTCGCGAAGCCGCGGCCAGGATGACCGGGACTTTGGCTTTGGTGGACGGGTCGACATACACGTCATGGCGAAAGCCCTGTCGCGGGACAACTTGCAAGCCCACCGAGGGACGAATTGCGTCCGTCAGATCGAAAGCGCCGTAACGAAAGACTTCGAGGTGTGCCTCTAGCTGCTCATCAGAAAGGCTTCCGAAACTCGTCAGCGCATCCGACGTCGGCGGTGTACTGGAGGTTGAATTGCTTTTCTGGGAGCGTTGCTGCGAACCCATAGTTACTCACTTGGCATTCCAGGGAATAGTTGCCCTCTTGATCTAAGTGATCGCAGCCGTTGAAGCAGCAATTGGGATCGAGAGGCGTCAAAGTGCGGTCGAGTCGGGTGACTCTCCGCAGATAACTAAAATTAGGTCAGCTTCTGGAAACGCGATCGATTTAGGCACAAGATGGCCGTTTTCCCCAAATAGGTTGGCCGCCAATTTGCTGCAGCTGCTACAACCGTCAATTGCTTGCAGGCTGGTCGCCTGCCGCGCTCCACCAATTGGTGCATGAGGTACTGGTAATGCCGACTTTGACTCAGGCAGGTGACAGCCGCAACGTCAATCTCCACATGGTCTCGACCTCGAAACGACGAAGGGCGACCGCAGGGGATGCCAAGAATCGTCGTCACCGACTAAGCTGAATTTGAGAACATAGTCCCGGTCGCAAATTTGCGTAAGTTTTAATTTACTTGGATACTCTCGGATGCAAGCGAGTTGGCATGAGTAGGTTTCGGTTGATCAAAAGATTAATGGGTGTGGCCCTCATTGCGTTCCCTTACGCCGGTTGCCAACCGTCGCCCCAAAATCTCTCCCACGGCGGCCAGCCCGAAGGCTTGCTACCCAAAGTCTCAGCAGCGGCCGTCAAAGCGGAGGAATCGAGCCAGCCACTGGTGCTTGAGTCTGGTGGCAAAGCGTGGGTCGAAGGAGCTGAGCTGCCATTAGAGGCGTGGTACTCCCTGTACCTGAATCAGAATTGTGTCGGTGTTTCTTACTTGGCTGTCAAACCGCCCGAGATCCAGGGTTCGAACCTGCTGCGGTTAGTCAATCGCGACATCATCGAAGTTCACAGCGAAGCAGGACATTCCCAACGGAGTGAACGCTACGTTGAATCGCTCGAGCGTCCCAGTGGCCAACTTCTCTCCTTCACGGAAACCCTCAGTACCGACGAGGCTACGACCGAAACCAATGCAGACGTGAGGGCCGAAGTACTCACCCTCACGACCACCGTTGAAGGCAAAGCCGTTACCACCAACCTCCCCGTACCCACAGGTGCGTGGGGTCCGCTGGGCACCTTGGCGTTGCTCCGTCAAGTCGCCAAACTCCCCGAACAGCCCTACCAAGCCCAGTTCTTCGCGCGCCAACTGAACAAGTTTGTCAAAGTCAATCTAATCCGCAGCCAACCCGAATTGATCACGCTTCCCGGCGGAGTAGTCGAGGAGCTGTCGCCGGTCGAAATGGTGCTTTCTAATGGTGAACTTGAGGTAAGATCCAAGAACTGGATCAGTCCCGCGGGCGAACTCGTCAAGTCGGTCGGCCAATCCGGTTTCACCATGTTTCAAATAACGCAGTCCGCTGCCGAGTTGATCGAAGCGGAGATAAAAGTGTCCGCATTGTTGCAAGCCACAGTGCCCATCGATAAGCCCATTACTGCCTTCGATGCGCCATCAATTACCTACAAAATCACTGCCGCCAATCGCGACCCGTTCACCATTTTCACTTCACTGGTAAACCAGCCTGTCACCTCGATCAACGCGCGCAACGCGGAAGTAGTGGTGACCGCGTTTAATCCACTGCACCTGTCGCCTGACGACAACCTGCAGGCTGCGCCCGGGATTGACTGCAGCCAAGCGAGCACGTGGATTCCATTCCAAGCACCTGCCATCCAATCGCTCGCCAACGAACTTTTGGGTGCGACAACCGAACCACTCGAACCGGCTACCACGCTAACACTTGGCGTGCATCAACGGCTCGAGCAAAAGATTTTGTCTCGTCAGTTCGCGCGACCCGATCAAACCGTTGCAGCCAAAGCAGGCGATTGCACAGCGCACGCAACGCTGTTGGTTTCGCTATTGCGGGCCCGCGGCGTCCCAGCCCGAGTCGCCAGTGGTTTAAACATCGTAGCAGCGGGCCAAGAATCCCAAGGTGTTTTTCACATGTGGTGCGAAGCCTGGGTCGGTGATCGCTGGCTAACCCTCGATCCCTTTTGGGGGACCGTGGGTAGGCAGGCGGATCATCTGAAGTTGTTGGAATCGCCCCTCGGCGGCGAAAATCCCTACGACGCCGTGTTGCCCGTCCTGCAAGTCATACCGCAGTTGACCATCAGCCTTTGAGGGCTGTCGCCGGTGCGACCACTTGGGCCAAGTGATGCCACAGGTGCGTGCTGGCCCGAATTCCGCGATAGAAATCCGCAATGTGGAATTTTTCGTTGGGACTGTGCGCGCCATCGTCATCCAAACCCCAGCCCAACAATAACACGTCAGCGCCCAGCCGCTCGACCATGCCGGCAACGATGGGGATCGAACCACCTTCGCGTATGAGCACCGCCTGTTTGCCAAACGCGTCCGATACAGCCGTTTGTGCAGCAGCGATAAAGGGACTGTGCGGATTCACGACCACTCCCGGGCCGCCGTGCAGATCGACCACTTCGATGCGTACGCCGATCGGCGTGTGCGCTGCCACAAACTGGCGTAATTGTTCGGCCACCTCGGCAGGCTTTTGGTTGGGAACGAGGCGGAAGCTGATCTTGGCATGTGCTGAGGCGGGGATGATCGTCTTACCCCCCTCGCCTTGATAGCCGCTCCACAGTCCATGAATATCAAAAGTCGGACGCGCCCAGCGCCGCTCCAACGTGCTAAAGCCGCTCTCACCCACTAGCCCAGTCACACCTAACTGTTTTGCAAACGCTTCATCGCTGAATTTGAGACCTTGCCACAGCTCGCGCTCGGCGTCATCCAGCGGTTTCACGCTGTCGTAAAATCCAGGCAACTGGATGCGGCCTTGATCATCGACGATTTGCGATAAGAATTTGGATAGGGCGATGGCTGGATTGTTAACGGCACCACCAAAGCTGCCGGAATGCAAGTCTTGTTTTGGGCCGAAGAAGTGCAGTTCAAAGTAGCCGATGCCGCGCAGGCCGTAGGTGATCGCTGGCTGACCCACGGCATATTGCGACGAGTCGCTGATGACAATCACGTCGCTGGCTAACCGCTTTTTGGCATCGTCCGTCGCCAGATAATGCTCCAATTGCTCACTGCCAACTTCTTCTTCTCCTTCGATCAGAAACTTGATCTGCAGCGGCAGCGGCTGGTCGGTCGCCCCCCAGGCGGCCGCCGACAAGATATGGGTCAGAACTTGGCCCTTATCGTCCGTCGCCCCTCTGGCGTACAGGTTTCCGTTGCGTTCCGTAGGTTCGAAGGGCGGCGTCACCCACTCTTTAAGCGGTTCTGGGGGCTGGACGTCATAATGGCCGTAAACGAGCGCTATCGGTTTCCCGGGAACGGCTGGACTTTCGGCATAAACCAGTGGAGGGCCAGCGGTTGGGATTAGCTCCGCATGCATTCCTGCGGCTGCCAAAGTCTCCCTTACTCGCTCGGCGGCGGCCAGCATTGCCTCTTTGGCCTGCGGATCGGCACTCACGCTGGGAATGCGCAGCAGCGACTTGAGTTGATCTAGATGGTCAGGTTGACTTTTCTCAAGGTAGCGATCGAGCGTTGCCAGGTCGGTCATTTCACCACTTTTCTAGTTCAGATGTTAACGAAAGTGCTTGATATTCTGCCCCCGTTTCGCATTACAATATAACTGATGCTCCGCCAGCGCGGGACGTGGCGGTTGTTAAGGTAATGTTGTTAGTAGGAGGTTGGACTTCAATGGCTGATTCTGACGTAGCAGTAATGGAACCGGAAGTTACCGTTGTAACGAGTCGAAAACCTGCGCCCCCCAGACCGAAACAGCAACCACGCTACCATGTCATCTTGTGGGACGATCCCGATCATACCTTCGATTACGTGATCATGATGACCCAGCAGTTGTTTGGCCATACCTTTGAGCGAGCCTTGCAGTTGGCGAAGCAGGTCGATACCAGCGGCCGTGCGATTTGCCTGACGACCACCAAAGAGCACGCTGAGTTAAAGCGCGACCAAATTCATGCTTTTGGCAAAGACCCGCTACTCGCGCGTTGTGCCGGCAGCATGACCGCCAGCATCGAACCAGAGTCCTAGTCACAATCTGTGTTCCTTCGGCCCGTGTTTCCTTAGCACATGGCCCTACAGCCATCTGCACCGCTGGCGCTAACATCGCGGCGGTACAGCGACCTTAGCTACCGCGCCGCGGCCAACTTGCGGGCTTGGTCATCCAACTCCGTGGCCGCAGCTTGTGCCGCCTCAAGCGAAACACCAGCCGCAATGCCTGGACGCAAGTGACCAGTGGCACTCAACCAAGCAAGCTTCAGTACTTTCTGTTTTTCCCGCACCAGTTTGAGAATGGCTTCCGCCTGCGGATGTGCGGGCAAACCACGCTCGTCAAGTTGCAATCCCCAAGCCGCCGCCAACGGCTGCGCTATCACTGCTTGACCCTCTGCATTCGGATGCACGCCGTCGGCCGCGAAGGTGAACACTGGTGCAAGCTCACGTTTTTTATCCAAAGCGCGCTGCATGGCTCCATGTACGTCCAGAACTTGCCAGCCAACCTGCCGCTTGCTCAGTAACCAAGCTGAATAGGCTGCTAACACATCGTCGTAACCCGCATACGGTTGCGGATAGCTCTCCAGTCCCGCTGGCAATAACCGCTGGCGAATGGGAACTGCATCAAACAATGCAGGGGTCATATGGATGATTTTTGCGCCCCGTTTTTCGACTTCCACATGCAAGCGTTCGATGCCTGCTTTGAATTTCGCGAACCGCTCGTCGCTGAGCGGATAGTACATGCCGCAGTTCATGCCATAACACGCGACTACCAAAGCGGGCTTGGTCTGATCCAGTACCCGCCCAAGTCGCTCGTGCAGATCGGGTCTCGGGAATTGGCCCCCTGCATGTCCGGGTTCTGAAAGCCCCGAAGTGGTTTCACTCGGAAGTCCTAAGTTCAGAAACTCACTATGCCGCTCGGGATGCTGTACCAGCATGGCTGCTTCGAGCGATTCGATAAAGGCTCCTGCGTGAGTGATGCTGTCACCCAGAAACACGATCCGATTGACATCCGGAGGCGTACCCTGGTCGGTGGCGGTAGGTGTCTGCGCTGTCGCTGGCTGGGCAACAAGGCAGCCGTAAAGGGAACAGAGTAATGCCAGTCGAGTGATAGTAAGCATGGTTTTTCAGTGAGTTGGGAGGATTTGTTATCGGACAGAATAACGAACCTGCCAACTGGAAGCTAGTTTGGCGTGATGAATTCGTCGGCCTGCCCAGTCAGGCAGTCTAACCAGCCCCCCCCACAAGTGTTGGTGGACTATGTCCACGTATATCAGCGTTTAGCTCGTCGCGCGACATCAGCCCAGGTCGTTGCAAGCGTTAGAGTCGTTGCCTTGAACTCTGGACGCTGTTCCTCGGCTGTTCAATAGGTCAGAAACGAATCGGTGCTTCGCTGCCCCTCAGTGGGTGACCTAAGATTGTTGGTTCGATAGACAGACTGCGTTGAGCGGCGGCTATCGCAGGCTCCGACACTTCTTTAAGCCCACAAGAGTGATGGAAATTAACGAATTTATCAATCGCATCGCAAGCCTCTGTGGTCACGACGAACCCGCAGAGCAACTTCGCATGGCTTTCCTGGTCGCGCTGCGAGCGGAAAGGCTCGACAGCTTGACAGATGAAACGCTTAGCCGGCTGTATCGAGACGTCGCGCTGGAGTTGCAATCTGCCACCGATCAGCATGCTGCGGTCTCGGAAGAACTCAATAGCCTGGCAGATTCCCAGCCCTGCGAATTCTCGCCCGATCACGTTTGGACGCTCGTACGCGCCATTAAAGTCCAAAGCCGCTGCCTGAAGATTTACCTCGGCACCGAGAGCGCCAACTGCCAATAAGCACCTCGGCATAGGTTATCTGGCATAACGTTGTTTAACCGCGTGGGCATCGCCCCGCGTTTTTCGGCACAATCGCGGCCCGATGGGCACGCGGTTAAACGAAGAAACTTCTGCAGAGGTGCTTAGCTATTAGCTAACAGCAAATAGCTTACCGCTTACTACCGTCGCAGGCCGTAGCGCACGATGCAGCAGAGTGTGCTGATCAAGTCGCGGATGCCGATCTTCTTGCCTTCCTTCCAGCTACGACTTTGGTAGCTGACGCCGACTTCCCGGATGCGGACCATTTGCTTCGCCAGCTTGGCGGTGATTTCGGGCTCAAAACCAAAACGTGATTGCTCGATATGAATATTGTCCAGCACATCGCGGCGAACGGCTTTGTAACACGTTTCCATATCGGTCAGTTGCAAGCCGGTGAGTCGATTCGACAGCGTCGTCAACAACCAGTTGCCAAAGCGATGCAACCGTGATGCGTCTTGCCCGCTTCTGTCCAGATAGCGTGAGCCATAGACCACGTCGCTTTCGTCTTTTCGCAGGGGTTCGATGACCTTCATGATATCGCTGGGATCGTACTCCAAATCCGCATCCTGCACGATCACGAATTTGCCACGCGCGTGTTGAAAACCTGTTTGCAGGGCGGCTCCCTTGCCACGGTTGATGTCGTGTTCAATGACTTCCACGTCATTTAAATAGGCAAGCTGATCCAGGGCGTCCGCAGTGTTATCCGTGCTGCCATCGTTGACCACGATGATTTGCTTGGTGATTGGCAAGCGGTGTACCCGTTGAACGATTTCCAGCACCGTTTCCGGTTCGTTATACACCGGAATGATTACCGTCAATTCCGGACGAATTGCCGTGAACGTTTCGACGGCGAACTCGACCAGCTCAGAGGCTCGTGCCAGTCGATTGCTGACTTCCTGAACGAACTCGTCATTGGTGTTAAGATTGGCTGGCTTGGACTGCATTTTTTGATTTAACATAATGTACCCCTGGCAAAAGCGGACTCATTCCCTGCGGAAGTCTAGCACGCCAAATCTGTCAGGCCGTAAAACGATTTTGAAGCCTAGTCGGTTACCGAAAAGAATAAGCGGCTGCACCTTAAAATCGGTTCTGTCGCTAGAATTAAACCGATGCGTTACGTTGAACTTCACTGCAGATCGAACTTTTCGTTCCTGGAGGGTGCCTCCCACGCCGACGAGTTGTTTGAGCGCGCGGGGGAGTTGGGCTACACGGGGCTAGCCATCACGGATCGCAATTCGCTGGCGGGGATCGTCAAAGCTCACGCTGCGGCCAAACATCTGACAGTCCCGCTGACGGTGGGTGCCGAATTGCACCCGGTTGATGGTCCACCCGTCGTCGTCTGGCCCGCCGATCGCGCCGCCTACGGTCGACTCTGCCGATTGTTGTCGCGCGGTCGACTGCGACGTGAAAAAGGTGCCTGCGAAATTCGCTGGCAAGATATCGCCGATTTGAGCGAGGGGTTGCTGGCAGGCCTCTTGTTACGGCAGCCGGTGATCGACGAGCTGCCACCGGCTGACATGCGACACTTTGCGGACGAGGCGGCCTTTCCGTGGGAGCAAATGGTGGCAGCGGAAGGACGTCAGACCGCAGGCCTGCCAGCGGGCATGTCAGGAGGCATAAAAGTTGAGCAGGCGACATCGATGGGGCAGGGGAGGGGGCCAAATTCGCAGCCAACTGATCCACTTGGCGAAGAACAGCGGCCAGCGACATCGTCCTCGCGGATTTTTCCTGCCGCCGAGTTCGACCCGCGCGACGATGCTGGCTGGCTGGCTTGGCTGAATACGTTCCGTGACGTCTTCATGGACCGTGGCTATTTATTGGCTGAGCTGCACCGCGGCGTCGATGATCAAGCTAAATTGGCGCGGTTGATCCATGTGAGCGGCCAGTCCCGCGTACCGCTGGTGGCAGCCGGCGATGTTTACTACCACAACCCTGAGCGCTCGCTACTGCACGACTGCTTGTTGGCCACGCGTTTCGCTTGCACGATCGATCAAGTTCGTTCGCAACGCTTGAGTAATTCGCAACATCACCTCCGCTCCCTGGCCGACATTCAGCGTCTGTATGCGGCGGTGCCGGAGGCCATCGCGAGGACCGGCGAGATCGCCGCACGGTCCCAATTCAACTTAGAACAACTGCGATATGAGTACCCCGTCGAACTGGCTCCGGACGGTCAAACACCGATCGCGTTTCTCAAGCGACTGACCTGGGAAGGGGCTAAGAAACGTTATCCGGCGGGCGTGCCTGATAAAGTCATCGAACAACTGCGGCACGAGGTCAAGTTGATCGAGGAGCTGCGTTACGAAGCCTACTTTTTGACGGTCTGGGATCTGGTCCGCTACGCGCGACAGCGAGGCATTCTTTGCCAAGGGCGCGGATCAGCCGCCAATAGCGTGGTGTGTTATTGCTTGGAGGTAACTTCTGTTGATCCCCATCGGCTCGATCTGCTCTTCGAACGATTTATTAGCAAAGAACGCAATGAAGCACCGGACATCGATGTGGACTTCGAACATCAGCGGCGCGAAGAGGTGCTGCAGTACATTTACGAAAAATACGGTCGCCATCGCGCTGGCATGACCGCGACAGTGATTACTTACCGTACCAAGTCCGCCATTCGCGACTGCGGACGTGCCCTCGGTATCTCGCTCGATCGCATCGAAGGCTTGAGCAAGTTGGTCGATGCGCGCTTAGCCACAGGCACACTGGCCGAACGCTGCCACGAATCGGGTATCGACCCTGAGTCGGATATTGGCCAACGATTTCTGTATCTGGTGCAAAGCCTGGTTGGGTTTCCGCGGCACCTCTCGCAGCATGTCGGCGGCATGGTCATGACGCAAGGTTGGCTGTGCGAACTCTGCCCACTTGAAAATGCATCGATGGATGGACGGACGGTCATTCAGTGGGATAAAAACGATTTGGATGAGCTGGGGATCCTCAAGGTCGATTGCCTTTCGCTCGGGATGCTCAGCGCCATCCACCGTGCTTTTGATGTCGTATTCCGCCATTATCGCCGCAAGCTAACTTTAGCCAGCGTGCCCGCCGAGGATAGTGACGTGTACGACATGATTTGTCGCGCCGACACCATTGGTGTCTTTCAGATCGAAAGTCGTGCACAGATGAGCATGTTGCCGCGACTGAAACCACGTTGTTATTACGATTTGGTGATCGAAGTTGCCATCGTGCGACCCGGTCCGATTCAAGGCCAGATGGTGCATCCTTACCTGAAGGCGCGTCGCAGTGGCATTCAGCCCGACTATCCCAGCGATGAAATTCGCAAGGTACTTGCCAAGACCATGGGTGTACCGATCTTTCAAGAACAAGCCATGAAGCTGGCGGTCGTCGCGGCTGGTTTTACCCCCGGCGAAGCCGATCAACTGCGGCGTGCCATGGCGGCTTGGCGGCGTCCTGGAGTGATCGATCAATTCCGCAAGAAACTACTCGACGGCATGCGCGCTCGTGGTTTGAGCGAAAAGTTCGCCGAACAAGTCTTCACTCAGATTCGCGGTTTTGGAGAGTACGGTTTTCCCGAATCACACGCTGCCAGTTTCGCGCTGTTAGTCTACGTCTCTTGCTGGCTCAAACATCATTATCCTGGTCCGTTTTGCGCTGCGATTTTGAATAGTCAGCCGATGGGTTTTTATGCTCCGGCGCAGCTAGTGGCTGATGCCAAAGCACACGGTGTCGAGGTGGCCGGAGTCGATGTCAATTTCAGCGATTGGGATTGTACGCTGGAAGAATGTAACGAACAGGGGCAATGTAGCGAACAGGGGCAAGGAGTGAATGCAGCCAATTCGATAGCGGCAGCGGTAACGCTAAGGGAAGACGCTACTGACGCGGAGCGAACAAAGACATTGAATGCACGAAAGGGGACACAGATATTGCGGTTGCGATTGGGATTGCGGCTGGTACGTGGGCTAGCGGAGTCGATCGGACGGGAGATCGTGGCGGCACGGCAGGCAGGACTGTTCAGGGATTTGGTGGACTTCACTCGTCGCACACGGCTAGGTCAAGCTGCCGTGACACGCTTGGCGGACTCTGGGGCACTGGGTTCCCTGGCGGGCGATCGTCGAGCTGCGTATTGGCAGGCCCTCGCGCAAGATCGTAGTGTGCAGGACCTCTCCTTGTTGGCAGCGACGGAGACCGACGGGGACGAAGCGCTGCCGGAATCGCTCAAACCCATGCCGCCAATCGAGGAGGTTTATGCTGACTATCAAACGATAGGACTGTCACTCAAAGGGCACCCTGTGTCGTTTGTCCGCGAGCAACTCAAGCGATTGCGCGTGACGACGGCCGCCGAATTACAAAACTTGCCCGATGGGAAATTCGTCCGCGTGGCTGGTCTGGTCATCTTGCGTCAGCGGCCCAGCACTGCCAAAGGGATTACCTTCGTGACGCTCGAAGATGACACGGGCTCGATGAATTTGGTCGTAAAACCGGAAATTTGGGAGAAATTCTACAAGCCGGCAAGGCAGAGCAACGCGTGGCTGGTGCACGGCGTACTGGAAAATCGCGAGGGGATTGTGCATGTTGTTGTCGGTCGGCTCGAAGATCTTTCGGCCCAGGTTGGCGGCCTAGTCGTCAAAAGTCGCGATTTTCATTAAAACTAGCCACCTGCATGTTAACGCACAGCACCCGTGGCTAGGACGCAATGCCACCAGGCAAAGCACGTTTGAAGACCCCTCTTCCTTGTACACGAGCGAGAGCACGCTCTCAGGTGAGAGCAATTACTCAGGTGAGAGCACGCACGCAGGTAAAAGCACGCACGCAGGTGAGAGCACGCACGCAGGTGAGAGCACGCACTCAGGTGAGAGCACGCACGCAGGTGAGAGCACGCTTCAAGTCCCCTCTCCCTTGTACTCAGGGGAGAGGGTTAGGGTGAGGGGTCAACTTTATTACGGCTTCGGCCCCTGTACCCCAACCCTCGCGCCGCGGAATCCGGAGGGAGAGGGAGCGAATTTGCCTCAGCGCGTACCGTTGACTCCTGAACCCTGAACCCTGAACCCTGAACACCAATCCCAATATTTATGATGGACAGAGCACTAGCTCCGTCGGCTTTCGAAAAACAAGACAACTCAACCAAAGCCAATTGAATGAGCCCGATAACCTACAAGGACAGCGGAGTCGACCTGGTACTGTACGAAGAAGCCATGCAGCGTTTGCCAAAACTCATGCATCGCACGTTCAGCCCTCGCGTGCTCCGCAATGACGGCGGATTCGCGGGCCTGTTTCAGCTCGATTTTGCTGGGCCACTATTCGCCCGCAAGTACGAGGAACCGGTCTTGGTCTCAGGTACCGACGGAGTGGGCACGAAACTCAAAGTTGCCCAGAAACTGGGACGCCACGATACGGTCGGTATCGACTTGGTGGCCATGTGTGTCAATGACGTGTTGTGCTGCGGCGCCGAACCGCTGTTCTTTTTGGATTATGTGGCGATGAGCCGCGATAATCCGCCGCTACTTGAACAGATCGTCGATGGCGTCAGTCAAGGTTGTGTGCAAGCGGACTGTTCCCTACTGGGTGGCGAAACGGCCATCATGCCCGATTTGTACCAGGGCGATGATTACGACTTGGCAGGTTTTTGCGTCGGT
Organism: Pirellulales bacterium; assembly: GCA_038215215.1. Classification (GTDB taxonomy): domain Bacteria; phylum Planctomycetota; class Planctomycetia; order Pirellulales; family Pirellulaceae; genus Aureliella. The sequence goes on along the minus strand of JBBQRC010000010.1, from coordinate 5,286 downwards.
GTGGCTGAGAAGAAACACTTGATCAGCGGCAAGCACATCGCTCCGGATGACGTCGTCATCGGCGTGCAGTCCTCCGGCTTTCATTCGAACGGTTTTAGTTTGGTACGCAAAGTCGTGTTCGACAAAGCTGGTTTGGCCGTCGACCAGCACATCGATGAGCTGGGTACCACGGTCGGTGAAGCTTTGATGCGCCCGACGCTGATTTACACACGACTGCTCCGTCAAGTTCTCGGTCACTACAAGAAAAAGAATGTCGTGCACGGCATCGGTCACATTACCGGCGGCGGGTTGCTGGAGAATACCGAACGCATTTTGCCACCCCACGTTGACTTGGTGTTTGAACGCGCTGCCTGGCCCGTGCCGCCGCTGTTCGGCTGGCTACAAAAACTCGGCGACATTCCTGCCGAAGAAATGACGCAGGTCTTCAATATGGGGATTGGCTTGACTCTGATCGTCAGCCCCTATTACGCCAGCAAAGTGACTGAGATCGTGCAGGGTTTCGGTCTGCAGTCCTGGATCATCGGCCGGGCAATCAGCGGAAACGGCAAGAGTCGGTGGCAGTGACCAACTTCGGTCATTTCCCTGGCTGCGCTTTGCGGCGGGGAGCTTTCGCGCTGACACCATCGCGGCTGGCGAGTTCAGTAAAATCGGCGGTTCGTTGTTCCCACTTCGCGACCAGCTCGGCGAGTTTATCGGGCTTGGCAGTCGCCAAGTTTTCGGTTTCGGCGCGATCGGCTTTGAGGTTGTAGAGCTCCCATGGATCTCCCTTGGCGGCGACGACTTTCCAATCGCCATCCCGCAACGCTCGATTTCCTTCATGCAGCCACCATACCGCCTCGCGGGGCTCGGTTGGATCTGCTTGAAAGGAAGACAGTAAACTGCGTCCGGGAGTGGCCGGAACGTCCATGTCGTCCACTTTGGTTGGCCACTGGCCACCGGCCAATTCCACGATCGTGGGGGCGATGTCGACGACATGACCAATGCGACGACGTAATTTTCCGTGCTCTTGAATGCCATTGGGCCAATGTGCGATCAGCGGCGTTGAAATTCCGCCCTCATGTACCCACGTCTTGTGACGACGAAACGGCGTGTTCGCGGCACTTGACCAGCCCGGTCCCAAACAGAGGTACGTGGCCGCAGATCCGAGTGGAGAATTGGGATTATGGCCATCGCCGCGAATCATGATTTCGGCACTCGCCCCATTATCGGACAGGAACAGAATCAAGGTATCGTCGAGCGCCTTCATGGCTTTAAGCTGCGCTACGACGCGACCGATTTCTTGATCCATGCGATCGACCATGGCTGCGTGTATCTCCATTTTGGCCGCTTGAAAGGCCCGCTGTTCTTCAGTCAGATCCTGCCAATTCAATTCCCGATTAACTTCCTTGGAACCAAGTTCCGCGATGGCGTTCGCAAAGTGGTAAGGCGGGCCAATCTGCGGCTCCAGTTTTGATAAACGGCCACTGGCAATCCCCATCTGCTCGATGCGCTGCCAACGCTGCTGTCGCGCCAGATCCCAGCCGCCACTAAATTTGCCTGAATATTTGGCTATGTCCTCCGCCGGTGCTTGCAGCGGAAAGTGAGGACTGATGAACGCCAAGTAGTGAAAGAAAGGCTTCCCGGCGTGTTGCTCAGAGTGTTCCTGCAAGCATTCAATCGCATGATCGGCGATCGCAGTTGTCGCGTAGTAGTCTGTTCCGGGTGCAACGGGTGGTAATGGTTTATCGTCGCGCGTGTGGTTTTTGGGATAAAAGAATCGATCGTGGTCATTGATAATGTAAGAGTGATCAAAACCCTCGTCGCCCGGCGTGCCATCAACATGCCACTTACCAGAGATGTACGAGCGGTATCCAAGTGGCTTGAGCATTTTGGGCAACAATTGTGCCCACGGTGGACGTCTGCCTTGCCCACCGCCACTGACCGCAGGTAAGGCATCGCGGTGAATTTGCTGGGCATAATAGCCGGAGAGCAGCGCCCCACGTGTCGGCCAGCAACGGGCGGTGTTGTAGAACTGTGTAAAGCGCAGACCGTTGGCAGCCAAGCTATCGAGGTTGGGAGTATTGATTTCGCCCCCGTAACAACCGATATCGGAGAATCCAAGATCGTCCGCCAAGATGACTAACACGTTGGGTTGGGCTGCATGCGCGCAGGTTGAGATGAGAATTGCCAACTGGAACCAGGTAAGACACATCAGACGAGCGTTAATCATGGTGTACTCCGGTGCAGTTGTTAGAAATCTGAGGACGTTTGACTCGACATCAGAACTAATGTACAAACGACGCTTAACTTAGCGCGAGGGCAAATCCTCAGGCTCGATCCAAAAAGGTTGCCTACCGAAACGATTCATCTTCATTGGGGAATTCTCCGCTGCGCACTATGGTGTTGAAATTTTCGGTTGCCTTGTGAATCTGTTCAGCCAAGTTGGCTAGCGAGCGGACGAATTTGGGCACGCGACCAAGGGTTAATCCTAGCATGTCGTTTGTCACCAGTACTTGGCCATCGCAGTGCGGACCAGCTCCGATGCCGATCGTGGGGACGCCCACCGAGGCCGTGATTTGTTTGGCCAAGTCTTGCGGTACACACTCCATCAATATGGAAAATGCACCCGCTTCTTCGGCAGCGCGGGCGTCGCGTTCCAGGCGTTCCGCGTCGCGTTGCACTTTGTAACCACCCAGAGCATGCACGCTTTGCGGCCGCAAGCCGACATGGGCGATCACTGGAATCCCCGCGTTAACGAGCGCTGCAATGGTGGCCGCCTGCGCCGCGCCCCCCTCCAGCTTGACCGCCTGACAACCCGTACGCTTCATGACTTTGGCCGCTACAGTCAGCGTCTTGTTGATCCCCAACTGGCCGTGCGGGAACGGTAAGTCAACCACCACCAGCGCTCGCTGCGCCGCCCGAGCTACCATTTCACCGTGGTAAATCATCTCGCGCAGGGTTACGGGAATTGTGTTTTCGCGACCTTGTACCACCATCCCCAGGCTGTCCCCCACCAAGAGTACATCGACCCCCGCCCGGTCGAGCAGCGTCGCCATGGTGAAGTCGTAAGCGGTGAGCATACTGATGCGATCGCCGCGCTGTTTCATGTTCCGCAGCGTGGTAATCGTGACGGGTTGCGCTGTTTGTGCCATGGATTTCCTAAGTAAATCACCGAGCTTCGCGACCAAAGTTCGGCGGCTTAACGATGCAAGTTGGGTGCAATTCGATTCACTGGCGTGTTGGTCCATGGGTGGCTGCCCACCGTCGTCGCGTGCCAGTTGGCAGCTTACGCCGCCTGGCGGCGCCATCCCCGGAAGTAGGCTGTCGACCGAATTTGAGCGTGGATTAAGCGTTGCTAATATTCTTGGGTATAATTGTGACCGGTGCACGCTTGTAGTGGTAGGGTAATGACAGCCAACTGATTGAATTGGAGTAGGTAATGGCTCGCACAATACGCTTTGGGCTATTGGGATTGGCAATTGCTTTCGCTGCGGGACCGTCCACCTCGGCTCAGGATACTGGCGGTTTGGAAATCGCGTCGGTGACCGGCAAGTTTGCGGCCATGCAGGAAAATCGGATCAAAGTCGTCACCGCTGACAAGGAAGACTATTTTGTTGTTATGAACAACCAAACGCGGCTTCAATACAAAGGCACCGCCGACCCCAAATTCCTGATGCCTGGGCTGATGGTCAGATTCTCAGCCTCATTGTTGCCCAATGGCATGACCGAATCGCCGGTCGCCGAGATTGAAGTCTTTACGCTGTCACTTGAGCGTCGCATGTCGCCTGAACAGCAGCGCGAGCAAACGCCTGGGGTGTACCAAGAAGTGGGTGACGTCGGCGCGGGGCCAAAAAAACCGGAACCGAAAAAAATCGATACCAACAAGCCGGATCTCAAGAAGCCAGATTCCAAGCGAACCGAGCCAAAAAATGGCGATAAAAATTTGGCCAAGCCAACTGCGGCCGCACATAACTACCGCGTAGTCGGCCAGATCCTTGGATCGCAGGGGAACAAGCTGTTTGTTCAAGCTGGTCAGGCTCGAGTTCAATTTGAGCTGGATCCTCAAGCCGCCATCTCCGTCTCCGCCAGCGATTCGATGTTTTGTCAGCTCGACGATGAGGTCAAAGTTTCTGGATTGCGAACTGCGGGGCAAGACAAGTACATTCAGGCTGAAACAATCCAAATCACCGGCTCAAAGCCGCTGGGGCCAGCAGAGGGTAAAGCAGCAAAAAACGTCAAGTCTTCGCGCACTAGTAAGTTGAAAGGAAAAGACGCTGACGATCCAAGAGGGGAGGCCGCGAAACCCGCGGTGGGCGTCAAGGCGGAGGCGCAAAAGCCGTCGCCCAAGAAGTAAATCGAGCTTCACTGGAGTGGTTTCGGCTCGGTAAACTTGCCGTAATCTGCCCGGACGGTTCTTAGGGCGTATCTATTTGTTTTGCGCCACGGCCGTAAGGCTTAACTTCTGTTATCACGAATCCGCAGCCGCTATCATTTCGATTACAATCTTGGGCTAGCGCCCTAGCTAGCTTAAGTTTTGGGGTAAAAGGATCAGGGTTGAATGGCACTGGGTTAAGCAATTTGCGAGTCCCCTCTCCCTTGTACTCAGGGGAGAGGGTTAGGGTGAGGGGTTCACTTTCCTTGGGATTCGGCCCCCTCACCCCATCCCTCTCCGCCGGAAATACCAGGGGAGAGGGAGCGAGATCTGCTTAACACCGTGCCATTCGGATCAGGGTTGAATTGCCGGAACGGCCCCACGGGTGCTTGGCACAATTGACTCCTGGCCCCTTTACAACGACCCAGCAGCTAGGTGAACAGCAGTTACTTGACAGCAGCAACGAATCCCCCCTATCGAAAATCCCTCCATGTCCACATCCAGTACCAGCTCGACTTCGCGGCCAGGTAACTTTTCGTCTTTTGCCGTCACCTTGATTTGCGTGATCGCGTCCATCGGCTTTGCGTTCGATATCTACGAATTGCTGATGTTGCCGCTGATTCTCAAACCAGCACTCGCATCACTCGGCGGGCTCACCGAAGCTGGCGTGCCGCGACTCTTGCCGGGAACTCCCGAATACACAGCGTGGGCGCGGACTCTGTTCTTTTTACCGGCACTCGTCGGCGGCGTCTTTGGATTGGTGGGTGGTTACCTGACCGACTTGCTGGGACGCCGGCGGGTGTTGACCTGGAGTATTCTGCTCTACGCCTTTGCAGCCATGGCCGCAGGGTTTTCGACGAGCCCCGAGATGCTGCTGGTGTGCCGCTGTTTTGTGTTTATTGGTGTCTGCGTCGAATTTGTGGCGGCGGTCGCTT
>JBBQRC010000009.1:0-19642 GCA_038215215.1 Pirellulales bacterium | reverse complement strand
CCTATTTGCAGCGCGCCATGGAGGCTCGTCGCAATGGCGCGGGTCAACCAGTCAAGCTGATTCCGCGTGACTCGATGGGGCTGACGCCGCTCACCGAGCTGCAGGCCGCCGATCGCTATAAGAACCAAGATGGTGGGCTTTATGGCCAAGGTCTAAATGCACCCCCCGCGCCGCATCGGCGTGCGGCCGAGCAAGAATTGGCTAGGATTCAGCCGCTCGATAGTCAGGGGCAGCCCTCGGGCGATGGACAGATCTGCTTCGTCTCCATTAGTATGTCGAACGCGACGCAGGAGTTCGCGCGGTTCAAGCAGTTGGCAGATGCTGATCCTGCCAAGTCCCCGCAGGTGACAATCGTGGACTGTGCGCAGGGTGGTCAAGCTATGGCGGAGTGGGTTCCAGCAGATGCTGCTCCTTGGAAGGAAGCCGCGCGACGGCTGGCCATGGCCAAGGTTTCTCCGCTGCAAGTTCAGGTGGCTTGGGTGAAGTTGGCCAACAAGGGACCGCGGGGTGATTTAGAAATCCATGCACGTCAGTTGGAGCGCGACACGAGGGTCGTCTTGCAAAACGCCAAAGCTCGATTCCCTAATTTGCGAATCGCCTATCTTTCGAGTCGCATTTACGGTGGTTACGCTACGAGTCCACTGAATCCTGAACCATTTGCTTATGAATCAGCTTTTCCTGTGCGCTGGCTGATTCAGGATCAAATGAACGGCTCAGTCGAACTGAACTTCGATAGCGAAAAGGGTGAAGTCAAAGTCCCACTCCTGCTATGGGGACCGTATCTATGGGCTGACGGGACAACACCCCGCAAAATCGATCAGCTCAGCTACCAACGTGAAGACTTGGCCGCAGACGGCACTCACCCTTCGCAATCGGGCAAAGATAAAGTCGCTAAGCTATTACTCGATTTTCTGAAAAACGATCCTTTGGCAAAGCCCTGGTTCGTGCAGCCGTAAAAGCATTAGCTCAAGTCTTTGGATTGCCGCGTCCGCTTCTTATCTGATTGGATTTTTTTGTTGTCCAAGCGGCGGCGACGTGAGGCTTTGGTCGGTTTCGTGGCCACGCGACGCTTGGGGATCACCAGCGCGGCTAGCAACAATTCTTTGAGTTTATCGCGGCAACTCTCGATGTTCTGCGACTGGTCACGGAACTCCTGGGACTGGATGACCACTTCACCCTCGGTGGTAAAAAACCGCTTGGCCAGACGGCGAAATCGACCCCAGGGTGCAGGATTGAGAAAGTCTGCCGGAGGATGCCAGCGAAGTGTCGCTTTGCTGTTCACTTTGTTGACATTTTGACCACCAGGCCCTCCACTGCGCGCAAAGGTCCATTCGAGCTGATCAGCGGCGATGACGAGATTTTCGTTGATGCGGAGCTCAGCCACTTTTTCCTGTCCTGATGGAACCCTGTGCATGTCTAAAAAGTTGCGCATGCCTGCGGTCTAGCGAAATAATAGGTCAGCCACAAACAAAGTCTAGCTGAGCCTCAAGCAGGGGGAATGACACGGTCGCAATGCACTTCAATTCAGGCTATATTGCGAGCCGCCTAGCGTGAACCTACCCACCAATAAGTATACACTCAAAAGGCGACAACCATCCACTGCGCGAAAGGGACGATATTGGACACATTCGGTATTCTGGCGGTAACCGATACGAGCAGCATTGTTTGGCCTCTGTTAGCGGCCGTGGCTGGTGTAGCCACGGTGTTGGGGCTGATGCTGGTCTTTCGCGTAAATGCTTTCTTGGCACTCATTGCGGCTGCCATGGTGGTAGCCTTGATGGCTGGCATCGGTGGGCTAGATCCGATGAAAGATGTTGGCGCTGCGTTAGGTTCGACAGCCGGTAGCATCGCTATTCTGATTGCGATGGCCTCAATTGTCGGCAAATGTATGCTAGATAATGGTTCGGCGGATGCCATCGTAACCGCAGCTATCAAGATTACCGGACAAAAACGTGCCCCACTCGGTTTGATGGGGAGTGGTTTCCTATTAGCCATTCCAGTCTTTTTTGACACCGTTTTTTATCTGCTTGTGCCGCTGGCGCGTTCACTCTATCAACGCACAGGTAAAGACTACGTTCTTTACGTCATGGCGATTGCCTGCGGCGGAGCGGTGACCCACACCCTGGTTCCACCCACCCCTGGACCGCTGCTGGTGGCCGCCACGTTGGGCGCGGATGTTGGAATGGTCATGGTCATCGGCATTTTTGTGGGAATACCGGTCTCTGCCGCGGGATTGGTGTTCTGCAACTTCATGAACCGTCGCGTTAACATTCCGATGCGTCCCGTGGCGGGGATGCGAGTCGATTCCCCTGAAAATGATGCCGAAGATGCAGCTCAAACTGGTCATGCTCCGCGAAAGGTCCCGTTATGGCTGGCCCTGGCACCGGTCCTGCTGCCTGTGATCATGATTACCGCTAGCACGCTGGCCACCACCTTTGCAGACGGCGAAGATCGTGCCAAGATCGCCGCCGCGGAAGTCACCAATCAAACGGACTTTGCCAACCAGATTCGCACGGCGTCTGCACAAGCAGATTCACCGGAAAGTCGCATCGTCAATAGCTCTAAATTGAGCGCGCAGCAGCGTACCGGGCTGACCGATGCCCAAGCGACTCCGGATCAATTCCTGGAGGCCCTCAACCGCGCGCTATTGGACGCAAAACTGTTTGATCCGGCTGCGTTTCGTGAAGTCGCGATTCCAGAAAAGTTGAGAAGCAACCTGCTGGCTGATCATCTTCGCACCAAACCCGTGGACATGCGTCGCATCAACCGGGAACTTCTCGAGTTAACGTATCCGAAGTGGCTGGCTAAACATCAATGGGATTCGCCAATGCGGCTGTGGGCTGATCGCCTGAGCGGACTGGGGAATGCGAGTTTCGCACTTAGTCTGTCCGCCATCATCGCCATTGCCACTTTAGCGTGGGCCAAGCAACGCAGCTTGCAGGCCTTGGCGGGGGACATTGAAGAATCCCTCATGAGCGGTGGGCTGATCATCCTAATTACCGCCGCGGGTGGTGCCTTCGGTACCATGCTGCAACGGGCTAAAATCAGCGAAGCTATCCAGTCCATGATCGATTTGCAGGGGAGTGGCGGAATCACCGTGATGGTTCTTGGATTTGTCATCGCCGCACTACTAAAAGTAGCCCAAGGGAGCAGTACCGTGGCCATGATCATCGGTTCGAGCATGGTCGCGGCCATGGTGAACGTGGAAGCCTTACCTTACCACGCTGGCTACCTCGTCACGTCCATCGGTGGAGGCTCCCTGATTGGAAGTTGGATGAACGACAGCGGCTTTTGGGTCTATGCTAAAATGGGTGGATTGACCGAGTCTGAATCACTGAAGACGTGGACCCCGTTGCTCATCGTACTCGGCAGCACAACGCTAGCCGTCAGCGTCGTACTGGCGACCTTGCTGCCGCTGAAGTAACTTACATGTGCCGTGCTTGATCGAATTTTCCTATTCGGGATCCTTATCCGAGGTGATCGAATGGGCCGAGCGTAGGTTGAAGCGTTGGAAAACGCAACTGTCGCTGGATGGCGAATTGTCTGACGAAGCTCTTTCGAAGGGCGTACAGAATCCGATGTCGAAAACAGATTTTACCTCGGAATCCGAAGCAGGAACGGGCATCGAGTTCGCGAGCCTATTTTCTGCCTCGCTCTACGCGATTTTTGTGGTGGCGGTAAGTGCGTTGATGTTGGTCTTGAATGCCGTCTTATGCCTGTCGGCGCATACCGCGATCTTGTTGTTCGGTCCGGAATCGATCACCCAAAACCCTGAAATCGCTCCGCGGGCCAGTCAAATGTTTTACTTCATAGCACCCGTGGTGCTGATGGTTTTGGAGTGGAACTTGCTGGATCGACTCTTCCGCTTGTTTGACAAAGACAAAGTTTGAGCAGGAATCGCTAGACTTAACTTGACAGGCGAAGCAGACCCTCAAGAGTTGGCGGCTATGAAGAGTTGACAGAGCAAGTCAAGAGTTAACAGCAGTGAGTTCACGCTGCGCGGCCAAAGCGCGTGCGGTAGCCAAGAAAAAAAGCTAGGGGATCCCTCCGGAGTTTTCGCCCCAGATCACGCCAGGAGGGATCCCCAGCGATGCTGCTATTATTCGGCCGACCGCACAAGCTAGCCGAATGGAAAATAGTCATTCGGCGCATGGTCGCCATCGCGAGGGGGGCTCTAGGACTTAGTTGCCGCCGCCTGAGTGCTCAATTCCTCCCAAAAGGAAACATACTTGCTGTGATGTTTGATGTTACGAGGATCGAACACCGCCGCTCGGAGTTCCTCGCGTTGTGCAACTAGTTTCCCTAAGTCTTTGGGATGATCAGGATGAAAGACCGGACAAGGGCGATCGTAAACGATCATGGCGCCTTGTTCACCTTTGTCGTGAAACCGAGATAAGCCAATGACACGGTTGGCGACATAGATGGCTTCGTTGAGTTCATGCGTCACAATCAAGATGGTGTACTCGGGCACGCGCCCTTCGGCCTGAGCGACCAAGTTCTCTTGGTAAAACCTGAGCAACATCAACTGCAGGCTTTCGCGCGTGGCTTCATCCAGCGCCCCAAAGGGTTCGTCCAACAGCACCAGTTTGGGTTTCAGGATCAATGCTTGAGCAATCGCCACGCGTTGCCGCATACCCCCAGACAACTCAGTGGGATACTTCCCGCAGGCCGCCTTTAAGCCCACTCGTTCGAGGAATTCTCGAGAATGGGCCAAGTGTTCCCGACGAAGTTTGAGCCATTGGGGAAGCATCAAAGTGCGAAACGGCAGTGAAGTGGCATCGAGTTTGAGTCCGAAGGCCACATTCGACTCGGCCGTCAGAAAGTCAAACAGGCTGTAGTGCTGATAGACAATGCCTACTTTTCTCGACGGCGCGCGAATGTGTTGGCCGTCGACGATAACCTCTCCCTCAGCGGCCGGGTGCGTTCCTAGAATGGCCTTTAGCAAAGTGCTTTTCCCGCAGCCGCTAGGGCCAACCAGAGCCACGATTTGGCCTGGTTCAATCCGCAGATTGATATCGTTCAGCACGCGGTTCGGTCCGAACCAGTGCGATAGGCCCCTAATCTCAACCGCGGTTTGCGTCTCCATCAACTATTCCCCAAACCATGGACAAAGGCGGCGACGCAGTTGCAACAGCAACCAGTCGAAAAACAACCCGGAGAAACCAAGGATCGCCAAGTAGATATAGACGACATGCATGTTTTGCAGTTTGGACTGTTGACGTATGGTATATCCAAAGCCTTCGCTGGCGAACGACCACTCTGCAGCGATCAAGAACACCATGGCGGGGCCAAGTTGCAAACGCAAGTTCTCAAGGATGCGCGGCAAGACCTGCGGCCAAATGACTTCCACAATCACTTCGGCCTCTGAGCCGCCAAGGGTGTACGCCTTATCGATATGATCCGAGGCCACGTCCTTTTTCACCGCCTGGAAAACAGCCTGCGCCATGGTGAAGAAAATACCAAACGCGATCATGGCAACATACATTTGTAAATGAGTACCAAACACCACCATGTAGACGGCCAGCATGGCTGTGGGAGGAATTTTGGCGAAAAACGTGATGACTGGGTTGAAGATGGCTTCCGCGGCCGAGTAGGCGCCCATGAGAATGCCTACAAACACCGAAAAGGCGACCCCGGTTGTCAGCCCCAGCAGCAATCGCCAGTAAGTCGCCCGCAAGTCGACACTCAACCAACTTGGTTTGGGATTCGATTCGCCACCGCGCGTCTGAGTAATCTGCGCAAAACCCTCGCCGAAGGCGCTGAGACCGGGAAACACATTTTGGTCGGGATTGATGCGGGTCTGACGTAAGGAAAGCAAAGCGTAAAAGCCAACGACAACGCCAATTCCCAACACGCTGAGGGTATAAAACAACCATGTCGGAATGGGACGACGAATCATCTCGAGCCTGCCTTTTCGATCTACCTATAGAAGCGACCCGAAGCCGCATGACTTCGAGTCGTAGTTGCCAGGTACAAGGTTCGTACTTGCCATGTACGTCGTTATTTACACTGTACGATGTCCAAACAGCGTTAGCGAGGCTTGTCAGGGCGTGGCTGGAGTGGCGCTATCCACCTGGAGAAATTTGGACGTGAAATTCAATTGCTTAGAATCGTCGTCGAATCCAAACGCAGGTTTGGTTTCACACATGTCGTGGGTCACGCAGAATTCTGCCACCATCGGCATCGTCTGCTCGCGGAACTTTTGACCTGTCAGCAAGGCCATGGCTGCCTGCGGCGTCGAGTAGAACTTCGTCTGTTGCACAACCTTCTTCATGTCATCCAACCCGAGCTTGCTGAATTTCTCCCCCAGGGCAATCAAGGTATTGTCTTGGGTCTTGCTATCGGCCATCATCTGGTTGACCCCGTAAAAGGTCTCCACAATCGCAGCTGCGAAACGATCCCCACCTGGCTTGGCCAGCGAGTCTTTGCCAACGACCACCATGTCAATAATTTCCTCGGGGATGCTCGAAGAGTCAAACAGAACTTTGGCATCTTTTCTTAAACGCAAGGTTTGCATGGCGAACGGGTTCCAAACCATGATCGATTCAGTACCGGCTTGTGACGCTTGCATGGCGGTTGCAGCCACACCAGGATCTTGGTTTTTAAAGGGGAAATCTGCGGGATTCTTACCTTTCAGCTCCAACACGCGCTCGAAAGCATATTGGGATACCGATTTCTCCAGGCCAAAGGTTTCTTTGCCCTTCAAGCCATCGATGCTGTCGATGCCGACGCCGATACAGGCATCTGCGCCGTCGCTGGTTGAAGTCGGCAGGATTACGACCGAGGCCCGTTTCAAACTGGGGGCCAATATGTCCATGTTGGTTATGCAAACTGCGTCGGCTGCGTTGGCGCCATACTGCGTAATACATGGGTCATATTCTGCCAGGTTCAGAACAATGTCGACATTCCATTTCTTCTCGATCGTCCCTAGCGCACCCTCTTTTCCATCCAGTAAGCCTTCTTTATCAGCTACGCCAAAAACGCTCCAGGAGGGATATTCGCTCCAGGCGAGCGTAAACACAGGGGGCGAGCCACCCGCTTTGTCGCCCTGCGCACTCCCCGACTTCGAAGCAGAGTTGTTGCAACCCACAAAAAGACCGCTGCTAACCAACAACAAGTGCGTAAAGCTAAGCCAACGTTTCATTTTCAGTTCCTCAAAATTCGTGTAACTAGAAAAAGTGAGTATGCGTGGTGGTGGCTAAGCCTCGGGTATCTTTGTGTCGGACTGTTGAGCTGGTGCGGCACTATCTTTTTTCGCTAGCCCAATGAGTGCATCGAACTCGTCGTCCGCATCGCTGCTTTGCGCATATTCCATAAACTCGGCTTCCGCCTTCCGCGTATCCATGCCGGCCAATTCGCGGCTAATCCGGGCATTGGCCGATGATTTCTGCCGCATCTCTCGCAGTTCGCGCAGTTCTTCGCTGGTGCGATCGTTGGACAGACCCGTCATCATGTCGGCGATCTGTTTTTCTTCCGAGGCGGAGAGAACATCGGCAACCGCATCATGTTTTTCTTCTTTGAGTCGATCGAGTTCGCGCATCAGCGTTTGAATTTGCGTCTTGTGCCCGCTGACGTTTGCAACCAACTGCTTCAGATCTTCTTCGATTTCCGCCGCCCGCTTTTGCTTCTCGACCAGCGTGCTCGAAAAATCTTTAAACGCGGCTTGGCACTTGGCGTACTCAGGATCACCCTTCACGGCTTCCGAATTACCGACGTATTGCTCCACCAATTTTTTGGCTTTGGCCGCCGCGCCGCCGCGCAATTTCTCTAGCTTGCCAATTTCGTCGTTTAACGAACGCAGTTTGTCCTTCTTGGACTCTTCTTGAGCGATCATGGCACTTATCGCATCCTTGTATTGGTTTAGCCGTTTCCTCTTTTCATCGATGATTCGCTCGTAATTGGATGTCATCACGCCAGGATTCATGCGCAATGTTTCACTCGCTTTATTCACGCGAAAGGTCATCAGATAAAAGACCGCACGGACATACTTCCCAATCGCATTGAACATGCCAAATTCCTTAAACTATTCCCGGGTAAACGATTCGTTGGTGGTTGTTGAATTTTCGATTTCGCGCATCCGTTCCTCAGTACGTCGAGCGACACGCATGGTCGCATCTAGCTCCTCGCGCATCGACGCCAAGTCGCTTTTGCGATCGTTACGAATGAGTTCTTTGAACTGCGAAACGGTGGTTTGCAGGCGTTCGACTGTCGCCGCAATCTCCGCCAATACTTGTTCGCGATCGCCAAGTACTTTCTTGCGCGACTCCCCATTTAAACTTTGCGAAAGTTCCCACAAGCGAAAGGACTGCCGGAGCTGATCAACGGCGGCGGCAAACACCAAGTCAACTTGCTCCCGTATCCTCATACTGCGTAACTGCACGCCAGGCTGCGCAGCGGCCTGCAAGAATTCTTCGCGCCATGATCTTAGCAGAGTCAGGTAGTCTTGTGTGCGATGGTCCTGGTCTCGAGCCAGTTGCTGAGCCAACGTGTCGAGTTGAGAGTTTTCGGAATCGATGCGCTGCTGCTGTTCTAGTCCCATCGCCTCTTCGGTAATTGCTTCGACGCGAAAAATAATGCGTGTTAGCATCCAGCCAATACCACCGAGAATGCCAATCACCGCCCCACCGGTCAAATAGCCGCTACCGCCTAAGGCCCACGACAGCATTCCGGCAGTGATACCGGCCACGATGGGAAGCACGACGCTGGGAGCAAGAAAGAGTTCTGAATATACCTTACGCTTGATCGAATCCACGTTGTCTGAATAACTCGGTATGAATGACTCGCTGGTAAAAACTAGTAGGGTACTTGGCCTAGTCGAAACGTCACTGACATCTCGCTCCGCACTTCACCCTCGGCGGCCCGCATACGGGCGGCGGGGACACCTTTCGACTGGAGGTATTGTAGGGTAGCCGCAGCCCGTTGTTTAGCCAACTCACGATTGGCCACAGGGTCCCCTTTGGAGCCGGCATTTCCGGTAATCGTGACGTAATACATCGGAAAGCTCTTCAGTTGCTCGACCAAGTCGTCCAAGATGGCCTCGCTGAATTCCGTTAAATTGGCGCTACTGCGGGCGAAAATGAGGGGTGGCACCCTGAGGGTTGCTACGTGCGACAGACTCTCCCACTGCGCCGCGGAAAGGGGAGCCAGCGGTTTTTCGCTCTGGACGATCTCCGGGGTTGTCCCAGCATGAAAGCCTGATGACTGTAGCTCGCGCAACGGCTGCTGATGGAACAGTCGACTGGAATCACCTTGTGTCGGATCGACCGCGATGCCTTGCGTTTCGACCAAGAGCAAGCGGATGCGATCGATCATGTCTTCAACGTGCAGCACTGTGCCGCCGCCAAGTCCAAAATGAGCAAAGTTGTCCTGCGTGTTCTTCCAGACGATGCCACCCACCAAACGATCCAACTGCGCCGCCGTCAGCTCATTGCCCAGAGCCTCCGCGTCCTGCCGCACCAAGGATTTGAACTTCGCCCGCGCTTCCGTGTCGCCCGCGTTGTCATTGATCGTGTACAGAGTGCGGAAATAACACTCGAGTACTTGCCGGACGACCGGCTCATTTTTTACCAGGTAATCGCGGTTGACCACTAACGCATCCACGATGAACCCTGATCGCTTTGAGCTATCGAACAGGACATGCAGCTGGTCATTTTTGAGCAGGTCACTAACAACCGGTTCCCAGGTCACAAAGACTTCACTCCCACCCGGCGTGGCTTGGCGGTAACGTTCGAGCAATTCCCGTTCATTCTTGACCGCGCTAATGGAACGCGAAGTCGTTTGCTCGTTAAACGAATGCATGAGCAGTCGAGCCAGAGTGTCACTGGGCGAGTCGTCGACCAGCACGAAGCGAGTGTCCGCACCATTGAGGGACTCAACATTCGGAAAACGTTGCTTGTACGCCAACACTGCATCCGCCCCACGCGATTCGTCGATGATGGCAACGATTGTCGCTGGCAAGGTCTTGGTGCGAGCGCAGGCCTTTAACAGGGCATCAATGGGAAAGGCTGCCAGTTGCAAATCGCCGGAGGCCAGTGCGGCCAGTCGCTGTTCATAATTTGCGTTGTCATCTACCGTCTCCAGCTTGATGCCCTGATTGCGAAGCTCTTGATTGAATTGAGCAGATCTCAAAATTGCATAACCGGAGAAGCTATCCAGACCGAGCTTCAGTTTATGGCTGTATTTGGAATCTCCTGAAGTCGCGTCCAGTACTTCTTGTTGTGCTTGTGCTTGCTGTTTCTCAACAGATGGAACAAACCATAAGCGATAAATTAGGACTCCGATCAGCAGGATCGCCAGCCATACCATCGAAGCCAAAAAGATTTTTGCTTTGCTCACCAGCGTTCACTCCAACTCATCTGCGGCGTTTGCCAAATAAGCCGCGTAACAGGATCGCAGCGACAATCAACAAGCCCAAGGTACTTCCGCAACAGCACATCAGTCCGCCAATGATCGTGCCGGGTGAGTCTGGCGAAGATGCATTCGCCGCGGACCCCGGGCGTGATTCACCACCTCCTAGAGGCTCCGCCAGTGAGGACGGTTCGATGGGTTGGTTGTGAATCTGTGACATCGACTGTATCACTTCCTCAGCAAAGCCCTCTGGCAGGCCTGACAGCAGTTCAAAATCGCTCTGCAAGTCTTGGTCGGTACTGGCCGTTTCGGCAAAGACCTCTGAGATGGCGGTGATCAGCGACTGGACATCGTCCGCTCGGCGGTAGGTCTGTGCTAAAGAGGCTAGGGAATGGTCGCCAGCCATATCGACGCCAATAACGTTGAGCACTAGTCCACGTGCGAGGATGCTCGGGAGAAAACTCTGTAACAATTCGCGATCGGTCGCCTCACCGTCGGTAATGATGAGCAAGCGATAGGTGCTATACCTATCGCTGGCGCGCATCCGCAATAATTCGTCTGCGGCCGTCTTCGAGAATTGCCCCAATGGCGTTCCGCCAGCCGCCTTGATCTGTGCTACGCGCTGCTGCCAGGGGGTGGCATTAACCCTGTCCATCGGGACGATCCAGGGCGATCCATCGAGCCGACTGTTGAGCGCCAACACTCCAACCACCGTCTGCGGCGGAAGCTGTTCCAGCACAGATTTGAGGGCCTGCTTGGCCGCCTCAATTCGCCGTTCACCACTGGCCATCCGCTGTTCCATCGAGCCTGAGTCGTCGAGGATGATAACGACTTTATTGTCGGCCCGCGCTGCCTGCCAAGGGGGCAGTACCAGCGCAGTTAGCAGGCACATGGCGGCGATCCGAGTACGTCGAAACATGCGACACACCTTTTAGAAATCACGAAATTCAAAGCGGCCCTGGCCATCGGTCGTTGAAGCCGAAAGTAGAGCATGTCACTTTAGGCTTAGAAATTGAAATCGGTAGGCGCGATGGTTTCGGCATCGACCTTAACAATGCGAAACTCGACGCGCATGTTTTCCTTGGCCTCTTCGATGGTCTTGGGTTTAGCCACAATCGGCTCGGAAATCCCTGCCCCAACCGGTGCGATTTGCGTAGCGTCAAAGTTGGCACCAATCTGCGAGGCATAGTTCAGTAAGGCTTCGCGAACTTGGTCCGCGCGGGCTTTGGATAGCGTCATGGCGGCATGTAGTGTCACGGTAGGATCATCCTTGCCCCCCGCGAAGGCACCCGATTCGATGAGCACTGCAATTTCTTTTGCATTCGTCAGGTCAAGCGGAGCTCCCTTGTAGAAGTAGCGATAGTTGCCTGCCGTTCCACTTTGCTTTATCAAGCCTTTGGCCATACCCGCCTTCACCACATCAATTAACGTTTTGGTCGGATCGGAATGACCGCGAATAACGACCCTCGCGTTTCCAAAAGTCGAAGCGGCTTTGAGCGCGCGGTTGAATTCGGCTCCATAGCGGTCCGCTGAGAACTCCTGTTGGTTGGGTTCAAAATTGATCGTAAAGCTAACGATCGTGTTGGAATCCAAGTTTTCTCCCAGGAACATGTCGGCGGATTCCGCCGAGGCATCAAACCGCTCGGATACTTTGGGGGATTTGTAAGCCAGCCCAGACAACTTGGCGATCTCTTGGTAGTCAAACGGGTTTGGATCAAAACCGTTGCGTGATAAGGCGTAGCCCCAATCGGTGGCCAGATTCAAGCACTCTGCCATCTTCGGTTCAAAGCCGCTCAAATTCCCTTTGCTGCGGAAGAATTCTTCTTGTCCCGCTTGGCCAACAAAGGTGCAATCGAGCAGCAGTCCGTGCGCGTCAACCTCCAACGTGGGTAGCACCTCCGCGCCAAAAATAGTCTGGCTCTTCGCCAGCAAGTCACGATAAGCGGGATTCATCCGCTTGCTGTCTTCGAATTCCTGGCGCATGGTCACGACTTGACTGGATGCCTTGAGATAGCCCGCCAAAAACTTCTTGACCCAGTCTTGATTCGCATCAAACCAGTCACGGCGGACCGCATAAACGTCCGCGATCGATCGACTCATTTGTTGCGTGCTGTTCACGACCCTCGCTCCGCTGACGGTTCCTTCCGCGCCGGTCCCCTTCGTGTCCATCCCGCCGGTCAGGCCTAGCATGTCAGGTGTAATCACGCAGCACGCGTCGATCGAGCTGTCCTTGCGAAACAGCTCCGCAGCTCCTTCGGGTCCGGTGAGATCCTTGGTCCAGACAATGGTGACATCTTTATTCGTTAACTGGGCGGCAGCCAGCGAATCGTACAGCAAACCGACGTGTGGGCCACCTTGCTGGCAAGCGATTTTTTTCCCTTTCAGATCGTTTAATGACTTGATGTTCTCGCGTCCAACGATGTGGTCACCAGCGCTCCACGAAAGCTGCAGAATGACGACCGGTTTGGTTCGCGGATCACGTGCGATGACTTCGCTGGCTTGGCCAAGCATGTGCATAGTGCCGCGGAGAAACGGCGACTTGCCGGTCAGATAATTCTTAACTTGACCCGGAAAGTCGTCACCCGGCACCAAGCGCACTTGCAACCCGGCGGCCTGAAAAATAGAGCCCGTTTCGGTCGTCAGCCCACCATTGGCCAAAAACGTGGCCACGTCTCCACCCCAAGTGATGTAGGGTACAGTAATTTGTTTGCCAGCCGCGACGGGCTGGATCGGCGTGTTGCCCACCAGCTTCGAAAACTCTTGCTGAGCTTCAGCAGTCATCCCCCAAGTCGCGGCCAGGACGAAAATGACAAGTGCCAGTGGTTTGAGCATCGATCTGCCTTTCGTAACAATACAGTGAAGACCCAAGTGTCGCGTGGTGAAAGGGGAAAATCTGCCTAGCGAATACCTTGTGCTTCTAACAGGCTGATTTCGTGTTCCCACTGGGCGCGCTCTTCATCGGTGACGTTGGGATCAGGTAATAAACTACGGCGCGTGCAATTCACAAGCGCTTGCAGCGTCTGGTAACGCCGCGTTTGACCAATTGCGGGTTGAATAAAATCTCCCACGATAGACTGCAGCGCCGCTTCGGAGGTTGGCGGCATTGCCTTAATTTGACTCCGCAAGGCGGCAAAACCGGCGGCCGAGAAGTCGGGCGGGAGCCCCTCTTTATCCATCCAATCCACGGCGTTAGTGCCCGCATCTCCGGCAGGTTTTAACATCCATTGGATAAACGCTAAGCGGTCCTCTCCGACCGGGTCAAGGATGGGGATGATTAAGTCGCCGACACGGCCTGGGCGACGAATGTCCGGCGAAAGCAGGTGAATGCGGGCGGTCATGAGCAGCCAAATCACTTTGCCACGCAGCAGTGGATCGCTCATCATGCCTTGTATTTTACCCGTTAATCTTCGCTCGGTTTCATGCGTTCCTTCGCCTACCCCGCCAAATTGTGTATCCGCCTCGTCGACGAAAATTACCACCTTCTCCAATGCCTCCAACACTCGCCGTAGGCGTTCAAAGATCACATCGGTCTGACCGAACCACTGACTACGAATGCTCTTGAGCACCAAGACAGGCATGTCCAGTTCCGAGGCTACCGCTTCAAAAATGAAGGTCTTACCACCTCCAATCGCTCCGGCCACCGCCGCACCCGGTAGGGCTCGGTCATCGGGCAATTTGAGTCGCGGTAGCATGTACTCGTGGAGAAACTTTTTTAGCTGCGTAAATCCGATAACATCCTTCAAAGTGTGTTTCGGTTTCTTGAATTCCACCACATCTTCACCCAATTGCGATTGGATGAATTGTTCGACTTGTCGAAATACATCTTCACGCAACACCGGACGCCGATAATAGTTGGAGGCGAGTAGCAATTGCCGCAACGCGTGAATCGACAGCCCGGCTGTGGCTTCGGCCAACGCCAGCGTGTCCGTATTAAGCTGGTTGAGCGCCGTTGACTCACTACCACTGGCGACCGGAATGGCATTGCCTACGGGCTGACTCGCCTGCCATTGAATAAAATGATGACGGGTCGCCAGGTCGGGACTGGGAATATCGACCGTCACGACCTGGGGCAAACGCGAAACCCGAGGATGAATCAAACTGCGGGACTCCGCGACCATACACACGGAGTCACGGCCGGAAAAAAATAATGGGTCGCTAAACCAGTCCGTCATGATCGCCACACGACGTAGCTGGGCGTCGTTCATACGCGCTACATCGCCGTCACCGGCTGGCAGCAGCATGTCGCCGGCTTCAATGAAGATCAGCAGATTCTCTTTGAGCGCAGCCCGGGAGCAAATCGTCAGTTGGCGCAGAAATTCCAAAGCCTGGGAGACGTTGCCGATGGCATCGCGCATGTACTGATCAAACTCGCGTCGTCGGAGTTCGATCTTGGAAGATTCCGCCGTTAAGTCCTTGATCGCCAACGTGTTAACATCCACGCCTGTTTTCCACGCCGCCCAAGCTTCGCGCATCTTCGCGCGATGTTCATCGCTCAAACGCACCGGACCATTGAGTTCATAAACAATCTGAATCAATCCCGCCACGTTGGTCTTGGTCAGTAGAAACGGGATGAGAGGGACGTATTGGTTGCCGTCAAAGTACAGGTCGTTGACGTTTCCAGCCAGAATGATGGAGCGCGCTACGCCAGAGTTGATAGTAGAAGCCAGTTGCGTGAAAAACACATAGCTGGGCGGAGTGGCGGGTGTAGCAGTTGAAACAGAATCCTGAGCAATTGAACCTGGGGAGACATTCGGGGCATTCATATTGGGCAAGCCGTTGCGAAATGTTGTTCGCAAATCCTAATTCCGAGAATCATCAGATACACTCAATCTACGTAGCCCACAATGTAGCATGCAACGCACAGGCTGATGATTCGTCCGCAGGTATAGGCGATGAAAAAGGTGATAATTGAAATCGCGGGCCGAGGCGATAGTGAGAGGCGAGAGGCGAGTAGCGAGTAGCGAGTAGCGAGAAGCGAGTAGCGAGTAGCGAGTAGCGAGTAGCGAGAAGCGAGAAGCGAGAAGCGAGAAGCGAGTGGCGGGGGAGCAGCAGAGTCTGAGTGGACGAAAAAAGAAAAAAGCTGCCCCGAGACGGCAGCAGCTTTAGTGAAGATTTAAATGAGTTGGCGGGATAGCCCAGATGTCTACAGCGACAAAATGCCTACAGCGACTAATCGATTTCCCGTTTAGCGAGCGCCCGCGGGGCCTGAAAGTAAGGGTTGTCGATGATTAGGGGCTGAATTTGACGCTGGACGACGGGCGGAACCGGAGCTCTGCTTGGTTCGGCCGGTACTTCAGTTGGGGCTGCGGGTGGCAACTCACCTGGTTGTGATTGCGGAGCATAGTCAGGTGTTACACAATACGGATTGCTCAGCATTAGCGCGCGTTGAGCCTGCGCTTCGGGTGCATAACTGGGATTGGTTTGCAATTGGGGCGGAGCTGCAAAAGGGCTCACGCCGTACGGCCGCGTGTAGCGTTTGCCGTAGTAGACTGGTGGATGCAACGCGAAATAGGGAGGAGCAGCTACAAATGGCTGCAGGTACGATCCGTAATAGCCCCCGTAACCGAAATTGCCGTTGCCGTATCCGCCACCACCCCATTGGGCAGAGGCTTGGCCCGCGGTCAACGTAACCGCGATTGCGCAGAGAAGGGCTTGTTGGTAGAATTTCATGCTGACCTCGCAGTGTTGACGAATAATCTTGAAGCGGTTCGAGTTGATCCAGCCTCCGTGCCTGTTTGGCAGTCCAGCCGTTGGACGTAGCCCGACTGATCCTTTGCGACGTTATCCACGCGCGATCCTTGCGACCCCATCTACTCACGCTAATTGGAAGCTGTCGAAGTTCAAGGTTGCACAGTCGCAGATACCGGCCGCTTGTACAATTTTGTCACAAAATACGGGTTATAACGCTTGCAACAGCTCACCCAGGATCTTAAGACTGCCGCCCAGAGTCACGGCTTTGTGCTGGCGGGCGTCGCCGCTGCCGCTGCCCCCGCGCGGCTACACCACTTCCAACAGTGGCTTAGCAGTGGCTACGCGGGCCAAATGCAGTACTTGCATACGCGCAGCGACGCTTATCGCCATCCTCGGAACATCTTGGACGGTTGTCGCTCGTTGCTGATGTTGGCTTTTCCTTACAGTTCTGATGAACCGCAGACTGCACCGGGTTCGGGACGCATCGCGCGATATGCCTGTGGCGAGCTTGACTATCACGATGTCTTACACGGCAAGTTGAAGTTGCTCAAAAGGTGGCTGGAAGACGCTGCACCAGGTGCACAGGTGCGTGGCGTGGTTGACACCGCGCCGCTGCTAGAACGAGAGTTCGCAGAAGCTGCTGGACTGGGTTGGGTCGGCAAGAACACCTTGCTCCTTAATCGCCAGTGGGGCAGTTACTTCTTCCTCGCCGCTTTGCTGACAGACCTGCCGCTGGTGGTCGATCCACCGCAGGAAAAAGGGTACTGCGGTACTTGCACCGCCTGCTTGGACGCCTGCCCTACCGCCGCCTTCACCCAACCGTATGTTCTGGACGCAACCCGTTGTTTAAGTTATCTGACGATCGAACATCGTGGATCCATCGACCAACCACTGGCTGAATATTTCTCCGAGTGGCTCTTCGGTTGTGACATTTGCCAGGAAGTTTGTCCTTGGAATCGACGCGTTCCACCGAGCGTTGAGGCGGCTTTTGCACCGCGAGCCGATCTAAATCCTGTTGATCTCGTCGAGTTGCTGTCACTGGACGAAACAGCGTTTCGCCTCCGCTTTCGTCCGACTCCCATGTGGCGCGCCAAACGTCGTGGTCTGCTCCGCAATGCCATCTTGCTCGTGGCACAACAGCAACTTGTACGCGCGCTGCCCCAATTGCGTGCTTTGTCTGAGGACTCAGACGAACTCTTGGCGGCCGCTGCGAAATGGGCTGCTGCACGCTTGGAGGCTACCTGAGTCAGGGCGACCAGGGCAAGCATCTGCCCGCGACTTCAATTAGACTAATGGGCGACTCAACACAGGATCAGCTACCTGTTATCTTAACGGGCTTGCGTTTTTCGATGATAGACTGTGCTTGCGAGGCGACACGGTGCAGTCCCCGCCGATTCATTTCCCTCCCTGAAATCATATGCCCATGACCATGCTCAGAGCGATACTTAGATCGATGCCCACCTTCTCAATCCCCAGTTGCGTGCTGGCGACCCTGTCCATTGGCTGGCCGGTGGTCAGTCTGTCACAGCAGCCGACGTATGATTCACCAGAAACAGCAGCCAGTAATGAAGACTTTAAGGTCCAAGGCGAATATGCGGGTCCTCAACTCGGTTTGCAGGTGATCGCCCTGGGAGACGGCGACTTCGACATGCGACTCTTCCAGGGTGGCTTGCCGAGTGCGGGCTGGGATCGATCGCCGCCTCAACGGTTTGATGGTGACGCAACGGTCGTAGAAAAATTGGTGAAGGCGCGTGGGTTGAAGCCGGTACAGCGTACTAGTCCAACTTTGGGAGCCAAGCCACCAAACGGTGCAGTGGTTCTGTTCGATGGCACGCAGCAGTCGCTTGAGGATCATTGGCTCGCGGGTGCACAGCGCACCGCAGATGGTTTGTTGGTCCAAGGCGCTACGACCACAGCCAAATTCCGCGACTACACTCTACACCTCGAATTTCGCACTCCTTTTCAGCCCGGGGCCCGCGGGCAAGGGCGTGGCAATAGCGGTGTGTATCACCAAGGACGTTACGAAACCCAAGTACTCGATTCCTTTGGACTAGATGGCAAGAACAATGAAACGGGGGGGATCTACGAAGTTCGTGACCCTGACATCAACATGTGTTTTCCGCCCTTGAGCTGGCAAACTTACGATGTGGATTTTACTGCTGCGCGGTTTGATGAAGCAGGTAAGAAGTTACGCAACGCCTCACTCACGGTGCGCCTCAACGGTGTCACGGTGCAACGCGATGTTAAAGTCCCTAAGCCCACGCGGGCGGCACCGATTGCAGAATCGGCCGAGCCTGGGCCAATCTACTTGCAAGATCACGGCAACCCAGTTCGCTATCGGAATATTTGGCTGGCACCACGCGATGCGGACAAAGACGCGCGGCGGCCACATATCCCAGGCTTCGAACGATTGTTTGCAAATCAATTGCCAGCCACAGGTTCAAGTCAGCCAGAAGATTCGATCCAATTAAGAGATTCGAGTCAGTCCTCACTACGAGCGCGGCGTGCGCTCCTGCCAGACTCGCTGGTTAGCCTGGACATGACTATTGCCCACCATTGAAAGAGTTCCGATCATGCGCACCTACGTCAGCGGATTGACACTGTGGCTTGTGCTGGCCAGTCAGATCTATTCGCAATCGGTCCCACCCGCGGCCCCACCGCTAGCGCTCGAAGGGGATATTGCGACCCAATTGGTGGATGGTGTCGACCGGTTTTTACTGGCAGAACTTGATCAGTCGGTTGCTCGCAGAGCAGACCATTGGCAACGCGACTTTGCATCCCCCGCAGCCTATGACGCATCGATCCAAAAAAATCGCGTGCGGTTGGCTCATCTACTTGGCTTGCGCGACACGCGCAGGCCGATCCGAGACTTGGAATACGTCAGTACCACAGCACGATCGCATCTGATCGCCGAAACGTCGCTGTATCGAATTCACGCAGTCCGCTGGCCAACCGTTGGCGACATGCATGGCGAAGGCTTGCTGTTGCAGCCACTATCGCCGCCAAAATCGCGCGTCGTAGTGCTGCCCGATGCGGACCAAACCCCTGAGATGTTGTGCGGTCTGCAACCTGGAGTGGCCAGGGCCAGCCAGCTTGCACGACGTCTCGCAGAGTCCGGCTGCCAGGTGGTCGTACCGACGTTAGTTGACCGCACTTTAGAGAAACGTGGCGGGCGATCGAATCTCACCAGCCGTGAATACCTCTACCGCAGTGCCTACGTATTGGGACGCCATTTGATTGCTTATGAGCTTCATCAGACATTGGCGTTGGTGGATTGGTTTGAGGAGAGTTCAAAGAGCGAACCAGCCGTCATTGGAGTGGTGGGTTATGGTGAAGGGGGCATGTTGGCATTGTACGCAGCGGCGCTTGATCCGCGCATTCAAGTCTGCAGCATCAGTGGTTGTTTTGCGCCCCGCGAACAACTGTGGCAGGAACCCATCGATCGCAACGTATTTGGTTTGCTGGAACAATTTGGTGCGGCGGAATTGGCGAGCATGGTGGCTCCGCGAAAACTGGTAATTCAGTCATCAACCTGGCCGCACGTCGAATTGCCGAGCGAAGGTGGAGCGCCCGGGAGGCTGATTACACCCAGCGAAGAGTCGGT
>JBBQRC010000008.1:0-20365 GCA_038215215.1 Pirellulales bacterium | reverse complement strand
GGATCCCGAAATTGATACCCCCGCAACGATCGCCATCATCGGCGGTGGTCCGGTGGGAGTAGAGGCCGCCTTATATGCGAGATTTTTGGGCTATTACGTCATGCTGTTTGATGCGCGGCGCGTAGGCAGTCGACTTATCCGGTGGGGCGATCATTCCTTGCCGGTAGCTTGGGGCGAAGCCACCAGTCCCCTCGGCTTGGCGGCACTGGAGGCCCAAGACGCACTTGCTGGCATCCCCAGCCCGGACGCTGTGGTGTCCTGTCGGGATTACGTTGAAAAGTATCTACTGCCGATCGCCAAGAGTGATCTGATTATCGAAAGCGTACAGATCAATTCGCCGGCGATCTCCATCAGCCGGGCGCACTGGCCGAAGGGGCAGCCTGCAGCGATCGAAGTGCGAGCTGAGGACGAGTTTCGCGTGCTAATCGATTCCAAGGTGCGTGGTCAGTACACCCAACTGGCCGATGTCGTGTTGGACTGTAGCGGGGCAGGCCGCAGTCCCACTGGTCTTGGTCCAGGGGGCGGTCAGGCGATCGGTCAGATGGCTCAGGCACAGCATTTCGAAGTGGGAGTACGTGACGCTGCTGTTAAGGATCGCGACAAATTTGTGGGCAAACACACACTCATGTTCGGCTCCGGGATAGTCGCCTGTTACAACGCCGTGCAATGGGCCAAGCTCGTCCAGGAGCACCCCGGTACGAAGCTGACTTGGATTATCCCGCAAGGGCGAAAACGCGAAGATTGGTTGCGTTCGACGGCGGAACACGCGGCCGATTTGGCCATTGATGTAAGTCGCATTGCTAAGGGCGACTGCGATTTTCTTATTCCTATCGAGGCCTGGGGCGCGGAATCGATCGCGCGCGATGCGACTGGTAAGTGGCAAGTGAATTTGCTGGTGGGCGAAGAAGATACGCTTGATGTCACGGCCGATGTGGTGTTGGTAACGGAAACGCGGGGGGGCTGGGATATGGCGGATGGCTTGGCCATTGATCTTTGCCCCCACGGGCGTCTCAGCGTCGCAGCCAAGGGGTGGTTGGCGGGCCAGTCGCAGTCTGATTTACTGAAAATTGCACCGGAGAGTTTCGTCACTTCAGAACCGCATTATTACGTGCTGGGAAGCAAAAGTGTGGATAGTGATCCACGCTTTACGTTTGCGCAAGCCAGGCAGCAAATCCAGCAAGTGTTTGCGATGATTGGCGGACGCGCAGGATTGGATCTGTACACCTCCGTCCGCCCGCAATGCCTCAGTTAGGCAGAACAGCCCAGCCCGATGACCAAATCGTCAATCTGAGTTACGGTGTGGCCGGTTGATAAACTAATCCTCAAGCGGCTGGTTCCAGGCGGAACCGTCGGCGGGCGAATGGCGGGTACATACAAGCCCGCTTCGCGCAAGCGTTGACTCATCGTCAACGCGTCGAGCTCGGAGCCCAAGACGATCGGCACGATGGGACTATCCGTCCCGAGAACTTGCCAACCCTGGGCGCGCAGGCGTTGACGCAGGATGCCCGCCGTATTGCGGAGGCTTACTCGTGCGGGCTGCATTTCGCGGATCAACGTGATCGCGCTGCGAGCAGCGGCTAACGCACCGCTGGGCAAGGCGGTGCTGTACATGTAGCTGCGCCCGAAGTTCACAAGGTATTCAATCAACGAGGCTGATCCGCAGACGAATCCTCCGATGCTGCCGATGGCCTTGCTCAGTGTCCCGAGCTTGGCGAGGACGTGCTCCGAGAGCGCTAGCTCTTCGAGCAGCCCCGCACCGGAGTTTCCGTAGATCCCCGTGGCATGCGCTTCATCGACCACCAAGCCACATTCAAAACGATCCGCTAGGCGAGTCAATTCCGCCAGGGGAGCGGCGTCGCCGTCCATGCTGAAAATCGATTCGGTGACAATCAAGACACGTTGAAACCGCGGGCGATCTGCTTTGAGGCGTTGCTCTAGAAAGTGAATGTCTCCGTGGGGATAGATGACGCGTTGGGCTTTGGTGAGGCGACATCCATCGATGAGACTGGCGTGGTTGAGCGCATCACTGAAGAGTGCATCTGCGGGGCCTGCCAAACTGGACAGGGTCGCCAGGTTGGTAGAGAAGCCACTGGAAAAAACCAGTGCGGCGGGTGAGTGCGAGAAGTCGGCTAGGTCTAGCTCGAGTTGTTGCTGAGCGTGGCTGTAACCCGTCACGGCCGGACTCGCACCGCTGCCAACTCCGCAGCCGCGGATGGCTGCAATCGCAGCCTCAAGAACGCGGGGATGGTCGCGCAGTCCCAGGTAATCATTGCCGCCAAAGTTCACCAATGTCTGGCCGTTGCGGGTAATCAACGGGCCAAGTTCAGGCCGGGTAACTTGGCGTACACGACGCAAGTTTGAGGCGTCCAGTCGTGCTAGTGAATCCCCGAGAAACTGCTCCCAATTTGCATCCGGTACCATGGTTCGGTTCTAATTGGCCTTGAGTACCCGATCCACGCGTCGCTTCAAGTAGCTCTGAATTGCCGCATCGTGCGCTGCTTGATCCTCCAGAGGGAATGCCAGTGAATTTAGGGCAAACCCACGGATCGGCGATTCTTGGTAGCGGGGGAAGACCAGCGCTAGTTTTTCGTCCCCAATCGCCATGCAGGCCGCCAATGCCAAGTCACTGATGCGCACCGCCAATAGTTTGTTTTTAGGCACCACCGGCAATTGTGGTTTGCCAAGCGGCGGAGGCACGTTTTCGACATTGATGTCATCGCGATTGAACAGATAGCTTTCCTCGAACTGATGCACGATGGTGTCGTCTTTGAGATACGGTTCGGCCAACTCGATATCCGTCGTCGCACCAAATCTAGCCAAGCACTGAAAGGCCGCGATGCGAATGTCGTTGTCGGACTGTTTGCCAAGGTGTTGGCGAGCGATTGTGACACTTTCGGGAATATCTTTTTGCATTCCAAGCGAAAGTAAATCTGCTGCAATGACATCCTGGGTCTTCGGCATCCACCTGCCTGTCAAGGTGCGCATGCAGCGGCCGTAGCCAGCCTTGTTGAAGTAGTCACCGACTTCGCCGCGATACATGATCGAAACAATCGTCACGTTGATTTCGATGGACGGCTGGTCTTTGATGAGCGCGCAAGCGGTGAGTAGTCCCACCGCGTCACCAATTTCGGGAAGCGTTCCGCCGTAGGTCATGTTTGCGCGCAGTCGCTGTGCACTCTCTGCCGCAGTTTGATTCATCTTCTCAAACGCGGCCCGCTCGTTGGGGGTCCCAAGTGCTTGGCTCGCGGCATCAATGCAATCGGCCAGTTCGCGTTGGCGACGAATCATTTCGATAAACAGTAATTTGCTCGAACGCGCCGAGCCGACGAGTAGGCGAAATTGATTCCAGCCAGGTAGACCAAAATTCTCGGCTGGATCGGAAGCAATCAAAAAGCCCTTAGCGCGCCGTTCAAAGACCAACCGATCGACCTCGGCGCGTATCATGCCAACTCGCTGGCGCACCTCAATGGATGGATCGGATTCTGCGCTGCGCAGTGCACTGAGGCTGCCTTCACCCATTTCCAGCAGTCGTAAACTGGCTGCCTCGCGAGCCGCAAAGGAGGGTTCGTGGAGTTTTTTGAGTAGCTGTACGGCTTCGGGGTTGGGTTCGCTCGCCACGGATTGCCCCAGCGCAGACGCCCCTCCAAAGCAGCAGAGACTGGCAAATCCAGTTGCTCGCAACCCTCGGCTTAAATGAAGCACAAACTGCTGAAAATCCATAAAGAGGTCTCGCAAGAGAGCTTGAAAGTCGACCGTTCCCTCATCATACCACGTCGCTTAGATCCGAAAACCGATTTTGCTCCCAAGATCCCCTTGGGAACAGAGACTTTGTGTGTGATTGACTGTCACGTACGCACAAGTAGCACATAGGGTAACTGGCGTGTGTAGGGTGACTGTGCAGTCTGGGATGCTTGGGGGTGGCATTATCACGGCTCAGGATTAGGGTTGGCTGTGGAGTGAAAGCCGTCAAGACTTTTGCTTGTTGCCAAGCAGACCGAAATTCTGGACGCGTTTCGCTTCACTAAAAACACGTGCCGGGTGGCGTGATGATTCTTAGTCGGCCAAGTCCCGCGGTGTCCAAAATCCCATTTCTCGCCACTGGACGGTCGCCAACGAGCCGCTCCAAGTCGCCGGAGTCGACTCAAAAGCGGCGATAGCGGCGGTGGGTAAATCAAGCCGCGCCCCTCCGAGCGAGGTGGCGAATTCACTCAGGCCAGGATTGTGACCGACGATCATGACGCGCTGGTACGTATCCGGCAGTTTGCGTGCGAAGGCCGCCAGGGTCTCCCGCGACGCCAGGTAAAGCAACTTTTCGAAGCGGACTGGGACCTCGTGCGGCCACTGTTCGCTCATCAGCAGCAACGTCTCGCACACTCGCGTGGCAGTGCTGGCGAGTATTAATTCGGGTAGCAATGCGTGTTCGTGCAGGTGACGAGCCATGCGCGGGGCGGCTGATCTTCCGCGCGCGTTGAGAGGCCGGTCATGGTCGGCTACGCCGGGATGGTCCCAAGAGCTTTTCGCATGTCGCATGAGGATAAGCTGTCTCGTCATTGGTCGACACCTGGCAAGCGGAACAAGTCGCTGCGAACATGCTGGGCGGCTAAGATAGCTTCTAACGCCGTGACTTTCTCTGGGTTAGCCGCGGCGACATCAATCTTTTCCGATTCGTCATTCCGCAGGTCATATAGTTCGGTGGTAATAGGTTGTTCCTTGCGACTCTTCGGCGCCATCTGTTGACGCACTGCTTTCCACCCCCCTACCCTGACCGCTTGCTGACTACCGTAACCTGGCGATTCCCAGTAGAGAAACTCGTGCTCCGCTTGAGGCTTTCCCAGGAGCAGCGGCGCAAAACTGCGACCGTCGATGTTGCTGGGAAACTCAGTGGCTGTCAGTTCGCAGAGAGTGGGCATGAGATCCCAAAAGGCTCCGGCCCAATCCACAACTTTTCCGGCAGCGACGTGATTGGGCCAGCGAACGATGAGTGGCACGCGAATGCCCCCTTCGTAGAGACTCCCTTTGAGGCCGCGCAAATCGCCAGCAGATTGAAAGAACGCGGAGTCGCTACCGCCGAGTCGATCGTAGGTGGGACCGTTATCACTGGTAAAGAGGACGATCGTATTATCGCTGAGCTTGAGTTCGTCGAGCCGCGCGAGTAATTCGCCAATCCCGCGATCCATGTGAGTCAGCATGGCCGCGTAGGCTGCCCGCGGGGTGGGGTGTTGCAAGTAGGCGGTGTGTTTGTATGGGTCTTCTAGAATCGATGACGTGTACTCGTCTGTAGAGCTTTGCGGAACTTGGATTGACAAGTGGGGAACGGTGAACGGCAAGTACAAGAAAAACGGTTTGGCTCGGTTTGCATCCACAAAGGCGATCGCCTCCTCGATGAAACGATCCTGGGAGTAGACTGGCCCACTGAGCTGGGCCGTGTTACCAGGCAGTAGCTCTTGCGTGTGATTGCGCCACAAAAACTTAGGAAAATGATTGTGTGCATGGACCTGGCAATGGTATCCATAGAACAGGTCAAAGCCCTGGTTGTTAACGTCTCCGGTCGTGCCGCAGTGCCCCAAGCCCCATTTGCCCATCGCGCCAGTCGCATAGCCGGCATTCCGAAAGAGTTTCGCGAGCGTGACAGTCTCGGCCGGAATTGGCTGTTGCCCCGGAAACTCCCAGCCATACTGGCGTTTGAGATCTTCCAGGCCGGTCGGATTACCGTTATCGCGAATGAACGCGTGGCCTGGATGCAAGCCGGTCATGAGGCAACAACGACTGGGTGCGCACACCGCGTTGCCGGAATAGAACTGAGTGAAACGCATGCCGTCGCGCGCCAACGCGTCGATATGAGGGGTGCGGATGATTTGCTGACCGTAACAGCCGAGTTCTCCCCAGCCCAGATCGTCCGCCATGATCAAGACGACGTTGGGTGGATCTGCCTGCGCACCAGCGGCGACTGGCAGGAGCAGGCTCAGCCAGCAGCACGCGCGGCCAAAAAGCGGGAGTTGCATGAGACAGACCTCGGCATGGGAGCAAAATGAAATGCGAAAGCGGCCCCGTCATGATAGTTGCCACCACCGGGTTGTGCAGCGCGTCAGCACGGCAAGCGACTGTTAAGGTGGCATGAATTCGACGATTTTCGGCGAGTTAAGTGACTGGATCGCAAATTTCAACTTCCCTGATCGTGGCTGGGTGAGGAAAATGCAGCTCCAGGCAAAGAAGACTAAATCCAACTAATCCACTCAGGCGAACTTCGAAAGGCTTCTCGTTTGGCTAATCTATCCTCAACTGGTCAGCAACTGGTGCAACAGCTCGCACAACGTCACGGGCTCAGCACCGATGCAGTGACCCACATGCTGATCGCGGTCTACAACGGCAACGGTACCATGGCTCAATTTAGTCATCCCGAATTCAGTGGCTCGGGGCAGTGGATGCGCGGCGGTATGACCATGGTCAGCGACATGTTCAATAACCAATTGAAGAATCGCGTTGATAGCCTCTGCAATGATTTGGCCAATGAATTGGCGAACCATCAGCAGACTCCTTTTAGCGGTTCTTCTCAGTCGCAAAGTCAGAACGGGAACTATTCCCAGTCGCAGGCCGCCGGTGCGGTTGGGTCAAGCAACAGCTTGTTCGAGCCCGACGCGCGGTCCAATTGGTGGCCCTCCGAGCTCGGTACCCCCGCAGCGATCGGTTCGCAGAATAACCTGAGTTACGCTTATTTCCCCAATAGTCGGCGGTTAGCGGTCAACAGCGGTGGCGATATTTGGCTCTACGATACGCTCGAGCATCAGATCGGCGGTTTCTCACAGCAGCAAGGGAGCTCGGGTGGTATTTCGTTTGCCAGTCAATTTGGAACCGTAAGTTTGGCCACTCTGCCGGTGGTGTCACGGAATGGCGTGGCGACCCAACCGCCCGAAATTCCATCGCCGCCAGTACAAGGAGTAGTTCAAGAACAGCCACTTGCGCAGCCGCCAACGGAGATTGTTAGATCGCCAGAGTCCAGGCCAACCCAGGCACCCGCCGCGGAGCTGACGAACGTTGTTGCCAGTCAGCCGGGTCATCAAGCAAATCGACAAGAGATTCTCGACACGCTCGACCAGCTTGGCGGACTGCTGAAAAAGGGTTACTTAAGCGAGTCCGAATTTGCCAGCAAGAAAGCTGAGTTGCTGAGTCGTTTGTAGATAGCCAGGTGTGAAACTCTGGGTTCATGTGATCTTTGACAGCTTAGGCACCCGTCACTTTGCTTTCAATTTGACTCACCACGTCATCAATTTTCACGCGATATTGTTCCAACGAATCGCGGTCGCGAATGGTGACGGTTTGGTCTTGCAGTGATTGCCCATCTACGGTGATGCAGTAAGGCGTGCCAGCTTCATCTTGACGGCGATAACGTCGGCCAACGGCCCCTTTTTCGTCGTAGTAAACATTGAATTTTTTCTTCAATGCTCGGTAGATGTCTTTGGCAACTTCGGGCATACCGTCCTTCTTAACCAACGGAAATACGGCGGCTTTGATGGGTGCGAGGCGTGGATTTAATCTGAGCACGACGCGTGACTGCATCTGACCGCTATCATCGGGCGCCTCGTCTTCGCAATAGGCTTCGCAGAGAAATGCCAGCATGGCGCGATCGGCACCTGCAGAAGGTTCGATCACGTGGGGTGTGAATCGTTCATTCGTCAGTTCGTCGCGATAGGTGAGATCCTTGCCGCTACCGCGATACTTGGGTTTGCCGTCCTCGCCCAGTTGGACTTGCAGCGGGTTGGACTTCTCGTCCAGCTTGCCTTCCATATGGCTGCGGAGGTCAAAATTACCGCGATGGGCGATTCCTTCCAGTTCGCCAAATTCCCCTTCTGCCAAGAAAGGAAAAGCGTATTCAATGTCGGCTGTGCCGGTGGAATAATGGCTCAGTTCATCGGCGGCATGTTCGCGCAGTCGCAGTCGCTCGCCGGCCAGTCCCAAATCGGTGTACCACTGCAGGCGGCGATCGCGCCAATAGCGATACCATTGCTGCGACGAATCGGGATGGCAAAAGAATTCAATTTCCATCTGCTCAAATTCGCGAGAACGAAAGGTGAAATTCCGTGGGGTGATTTCATTGCGGAAGCTCTTGCCAACTTGGGCAATACCAAACGGGATTTTTACCCGTGAACTATCCACCACATTCTTGAAGTTAACAAAAATGCCTTGTGCGGTTTCGGGCCGCAGGAAGGCCGCCCCTTCTTCACCGCTGAGTGCACCGACGTACGTTTTGAACATCAAGTTGAATTCGCGAGGTTCGGTCAGTGTGCCGAGTTCGTTGGCGTCGGGTGCAAGCACTTGTGCAAAGTTGTCGACGGCGGTCAGCGGCGTGAACTTGTCCCACTTCAACGCGTCGGCATCTTTGCCTCTGAGGTTAAAGAACTTCAGCGCGCGGCGTTGAGTTTCCTCCACCTCGCTGTCGGCTTCCACCATGGTGGTAACAAAAATCCGCTGACCTTTGGCTTCGACCCAGCGGCCGCGAACCTGATCATGGCGATAACGTTTGCGGGACTGGCGGCAATCGACCATGTAATCGTGAAACAGGTCATAGTGCCCCGAGCATTTCCAGACTTGCGGGTGCATGATGATGGTGCAGTCGAGTCCTACCATTTCGTATTCGTTTGGGGCACCCGGTCTGACGCTCAAGTCATCGTGTCCGCTGACCATATCGCGCCACCAAGCATCTTTGACATTCCGCTTCAATTCCACACCCAGCGGACCGTAATCCCAAAAACCGTTTAAGCCCCCGTAAATTTCGCTCGACTGAAACATATAGCCGCGGCGTTTGCAAAGCGAAACAAGCTTTTCCATCTGCATCATGGTGTGAACTTTTCTCTGGAACAGTAATGTTTAGGGTGGAATGGAGTTGGTGTCCACCGCCTGCCAGCGTCGAATTGCTAACGAGGTGAGTGGTGTTGGAAAGCGCACAGACAAGGGGAGTTCAAACGGGTTTTCGCAGAGTCACAACACGGGCCAAGCCCGCTAAGTCTTTGGTCACTTGTGGAGTCTCCCAACCCGGACCGACGAATTGGCTGAGACGCTGGTTTAACATCGGTGAGAACTCAAAAATACAGTAACCGCCTGGTTTTAGGTAAGCCTGAGATTCGGTCAACAATCGCAGGATAACTTCGCTACCATCTTGGCCAGCCACCAACGCCATGGAGGGTTCGTAATTGCGAACTGACGCAGGCAATTGCTCGAACTCTGCCTGAGAAACATAGGGAGGATTGCTGAGCACTAGATCAAATTTTGTATCCGGCGGGAGCGCCGCCAATAAGTCGCTTTCCAGCAGCGTAATGCGGTCAGAAAGCTGATGTTTTTCGATATTCCGGCCCGCCACATCCAGCGCAGCAAGGGACTTATCGATGGCTGTCATGCGGCAGGTTGGCAGATGCTTGGCGACGCTGATCGCAATCGCGCCGCTACCCGTTCCTACATCGACAATCTCACACGGTTGTGTGCCCAGGGCTTTAGCACAATCGAGGGCGGCGACCACCAAATGCTCGGTCTCTGGGCGAGGGATTAGCACGTCGGGATTCACTTCGAAATTCAACGAGTAGAACTCTTTGTGCCCAACCAGATAGGCAACTGGGGTGCCTTCGGCGCGTCGCTTTACCATTTCTCGAAACGCGGTTCGCGCCTGCTCATTAGGTTCGGTATCAAACGTGGTGTAAAGTTCGATGCGCTGGCAACCGCAGGCATGGGCGAGCAGTACTTCGGCATCGAGTCGCGGCGACGTAGAGCCACTTTTCTTTAAGAATTCCGTGGTCCAGGTGAGCAGCTTGCCAATCGTCCAGGCTTCAGTTGCGCTCATAAATCCTGCTCCGTATCATCGCCTCGCAATTGATCGCGTTCGTATTCCAGCAAAGCGTTGGTGACAGGTGCTAGGTCACCGGCGATGACGTGATCCAATTTGTACAACGTAAAGTTGATGCGGTGATCGGTAAGTCGATTTTGCGGAAAGTTGTAGGTGCGAATGCGTTCGCTGCGATCGCCGGACCCGATCAGGGTCTTACGGGTATCTGCGCGCTTTTTCAATTCTTCTTGTCGCAAGTGATCGTAAATGCGGCTTTTGAGGACACGGATTGCTTTGGCCAAGTTTTTGAGCTGACTCTTTTCGTCTTGGCACTGGACCACGATGCCGGTCTCGTAGTGGGTCAAGCGAATGGCGGATTCGGTCTTGTTGACGTGTTGTCCGCCAGGACCACTGGCGCAGAATTTATCGATGCGATAGTCATCTTTTTTCAGATCGATTTCGACATCTTCGGGTTCGGCTAGCACAGCCACAGTCGCCGCTGACGTGTGCACGCGACCTTGGGCTTCCGTTTCGGGAACACGCTGGACGCGATGTCCGCCACTTTCGAACTGCAATTCGCGGTAGACACCATCGCCATCCAGACCGAGCACGATTTCTTTAAAACCGCCGCGATCCGAGGCGCTCATATCCATGATTTCGACTTTCCAGCCCCTCGATTCGGCGTGACGCTTGTACATCTCGTATAAATCGCGAGCGAAAAGAGCCGCCTCTTCACCGCCGGTGCCTGCGCGAATTTCCATCACGCAGCGGCTACGATTGGCGTCTTCGCCGCCGATGGTTTGTTCGAGCAGTTCGTCCCAAAGATGCTCGCGCTGTTTGCGAAGAGTCCCCATCTCCTCTTCGGCCATGTGACGCTCGTCAACATCGTCGCTGGCCGCCATCTCAGCCAAAGCATGCAAGTCATCGCTCATCTTCTTGTAGTTGCGATACTTATGGGCCACACGGGAGAGCGAGCCGTGTTCGCGCGCGAACGCCGCAATCCGACTGGAATCGGACATCACTTCCGGATGGCTCATTAACTCTTCGAGCTCTTCGAATCGCTTCAGTTTGGTTTCGAGTTCAGAACGAACAGACATATCGGCTCTGCTTGCAGTGGTTGATTGAGTGAACGCAGCGTGAGTTAAGCTTCAGTGGGCTGTGCGTGTGCGGAGTAAGCTGAGGCCTCGTATCAAAACAAGTTGCCGCACTCGTTCCTTCGCTCCCGCCCTGCGCAGCAGGCATAGCGGGGGAAAGGACAGGGTGATTTTGGGGCGACGCCTAACCGCAGCAACAAAATAAGCCCGACGTGATCAAAATCACGACGGGCCACTTTGGTTGCTTGATTTCAGCCGCATGTGCAGCCCGCCGGTCGACGTGTGGCCTCAGGTAGTGGCCTCGTCCAAAGCCCGGCGAAGCTACTTCTTCTTGGTTTTTTTGGCCAAGCTGGCGTAAGTACCTGCAGCGAATTTGCTCTGAAACTTCTCGATCCGACCTGCGGTATCGACGTACTTGAGCTTGCCGGTGTAAAAAGGGTGGCAAGCATTACAAATGTCGACGCGAAGTTCTGGTCGGATACTGCGAGTTACGAAGCTGTTGCCACAGCCGCAAGTCACTTGAGTTTCCTGGTATTTGGGATGAATGCCGTCTTTCATCGGTTGATCTCTATGTCAAACTCTGGTTAATGGAATGGTGGCTTGCAGACAATCTGCGATGCCCGGTGTACACCATCCGCGATAAGGAACTAGGTATCCTAACGGCGGAATCCGTGATTCTCAATGCCAAACAGCCCAAAAGCTACGGCCACGACGGAAATATCAACTATGTCGCGAACTGAAAACCTGCTACTGCTAAATGAATTTGTTGAAAATATCGGGCTCAAGCGGCATATGTTTGCCGTGGAAGCTGCCGTGGCGGCTTATGCGAGGCAGTTTGGCGAAGACGTCGAGGTGTGGTCGACCGCCGCGTTGCTGCACGATTTTGACTACGAGCGTTGGCCCAATCCCCCAGACCATCCGCTCCAGGGAAGTCGGATCCTCCGCCAGCGCGGCTACCCGGAAGAGGTGATTTACGCCATCTTGTCGCATGCGGACTACTTGGCCGACCAATTCCCACGACGTTCTCGCCTGGACAAGACCCTCTACGCCTGCGACGAGCTGTGCGGGTTCATCACCGCGTGTGCCATGGTGCGCCCCGAGCGATTGGTTGGATTGAAGGCGAAAAGCGTCCGCAAAAAGCTCAAACAAGTTAGCTTTGCGGCGGCTGTGAGCCGCGACGACATTACTCAGGGCGCAGCCAACTTGGGGGTCGACCTGGATGAGCACATCGAATTCTGTGCGGCTGCCATGGCGACCGTGGCAGCGGAGCTTGGATTAGGGGCGACTGGCACTTAAAGGCCGCGGCGGATCAGCATTGAACCAAAATCCAAATCGTTGTTCACCCAATTGAAAGGCTGCGTTGGCTGTCAATTCCACCTCACGCACACGGTACCACACACCGTTTTGCGAGTTTTTATCCTGGATCGCCCAAGTGCCGTCGCTCCGCTGGATGAACTCGGCGTGAATCGGATCGAGGAA
This sequence comes from Pirellulales bacterium, assembly GCA_038215215.1. GTDB lineage: Bacteria > Planctomycetota > Planctomycetia > Pirellulales > Pirellulaceae > Aureliella. The sequence goes on along the minus strand of JBBQRC010000008.1, from coordinate 7,984 downwards.
CGGGTCCGTGGCAAAGCAGCGAAGCCCACCTGGTAGACTTTGGCCCATGGCTTCGCGTCGATTTTTGAACCACCACTGCTGCCCCACGCCCTTGGTGGCATGGATCAATCCGGCTCGTCCATTTTGATCGCAGAAACGATAACGTTCTTGCCCTAGAAACAATTCATCGTTGTGTTTGAGGTCGACGCGTTCCGCTTGGATGAAGGTGCCATTGGTGCTTTTCAAGTCGACCAAAAACCACTGATAACGGTCACCGTTGCGGCGACGTTGAATCTCGGCGTGTCGCCCGGACATCCAGTAGTCATGGACGACCACCAAATCGCCATCGATACGACCGATACGAAACCGATCGGTAAAAATAAGATAAGGATTGAAGGTTGTTGATCCGTCGTGGTAGAGTTTGACGACAGCCATGGGCGCGCGCACGGTCGGGCGATAAAAAGGTACGTTTGATTTGGAGCCCGTTACTTCCTCGGTCGCCGGTTCTTCGACGATAATGGTCCCGCGGTAATCCGTATCTTGAGATTGTTCCTTGAGCGTAATACGTAAGTCTTCGACAGAATCGGACGGAGGGGGGAGCTCGCAAGTTTGTGCCAAATCGGATGCAGGAACTTGCTCAACCTGCTGACGGGCAGATTCCAATCGCTGCAGGCGTGCGAGCTGCTCTTGCAGAGAGTCATGCAATTCGGGGAAGTCACGCAGCACCTGTGCGTCCGAAACCACCTCACCCGCCTTACGACGAATGCGAATATCCATAGCAATCTGCCTAGCCAATGTATTCTGATCTTCGCGTTGGGTAGGCACTTTCACGTATTACTCTCGAAAAATTTGGCCATGTTCAGCTCAACGGGCTACTCTGCTGTTTTGGTGCGGGGTTGACCCGGCCGACGGGGTTTGTCTGGCCGGCGGGGTTTACCTGAACGACGGAGTTTTCCTGAACGGCGGGATTTACCTGAACGGGGCTTACCTGAGCCTGGGAGGCGCGGCGTAGCGCCTCTCCCGCGGAATTCTGAACAATCAGCTTGAGCCATTGAAACAGGCCGGCTTCACCGTTAAGGGGTGAAAAGGCCGAAAATTCTCGAAATGCGCGCACGAAGGACTCTTCGAGCACGTCATCAATCGCAACTTTGGTCCGGAAAGACGTTGGAATCGTTTTACTCGCCACTTCCTGAAGCCATTCGTAACGCAGAAATAGCACCTCCTCCAGCGCGTCTCGATCGTTGAGAAGCGCCCTGTCGATGGCCGACCTGGTGGACATATCCGGGAGCGTCATGATGGCATAAACCTTGGCCGAATTGCGATCTCAAACAATTTAGCTGCCCGAGCACTGAATGTAAAGCTTCTCGGTCGGGGCGGGGCTGCCCGCTGGCCGCTCGGCCGGCGCGGCAGTGGTCGGGCAAAACCGGGGAGTTGCCGCTGGGGTAACACGCTTCGTTCCACTTGGGCACCGCCCCACTGCAAGTGGTCGGATCACAATTTCCAATGAAGAAAACGGGAGATAGTTCGACCTGCGTAGGGGTTCGAAATAGAATCGCTGATTACCCACTCAAGATTCGCAAGCTGAAATTGTATGATAGAAGGGCCAAGTCGACTCTCCTTGAGCGGCGCGCATGATCATTGCGCAGACAATTGCTCAGTATCCACGCGCCCGCGGCCGGAGCGCAGTCCTGCAGTTAACGAAACGCCTGAGGTCCCTGTGGTCAACGCTTTGACTTCATTGCCAACTGGAGAAAACGAGCGCCCAGCCTCTGCCTCGGATGTCATGCAGCGTCCGACGACGGGCATTGTATTTACAATCGTTTCGGGTCCGCGCGCAGGGGAAATGTTAGGGACCGATGACAATGAATTTTTCATCGGCTATCACCCCGATTGTTTTGTCAAATTCTCCTCGACTCAATATCCGCATGCCAATGCGCGCGTCTTATTTCGACGCAGTCGTGAGGGTTGGTGTCTCTCGCAGGTCAGTGGCGATCCAGCGTTTGTGAATCAGCAGCGACTCGAAGGCAAGTTCATACTTCGCTCTGGAGACATTGTTCGATTATCGGTCATGGGGCCGGACATACAATTTACTCTCGGAAGTGGCGGTTTGGCGGTCAAGGCGTTGGTCCAAAGGTTCTTGTCGACGCTAGACACAGAGCTCGACCGACCGAGTGAATCTTCCGCCGGCCCGCTCCGTGTTGGTTCCAGTAACTCAGTTCCCGTTCCAGTAATCGTGGCAATTCCAATCCAATCTGCCGTCGCGCTGGCCACGCCGGATAAGAATGGGACGGCCTCCAACCTCGTTCCCGCTGACGCAATCGGACCAGTAGTTCGTCGACCACTGTGGATGTGGACAATCGTTGGCATCGTGAGCCTCGTGATGATCGCACTGCTACTGTTGATCATGGCTGCCGTCACGCTGCTCACACGCGGCCCCACGCTGCAGCTCGAGCGGGACCAAGTCAACCTCACCTCATCTGAAGCTGCCTAAAATTTCCATGCAAAAACTGGGTCTGGGACTCGATTTAGGAACCACGATATCGCTGGCCTCGGTTGTCGACCACTGTGGGCGGCCCAAGGTGGTGTGCGGAGCAACGGGAGCTCATTTGGTCCCCAGCGCGGTTTACTTTGATGCGGATGTCGTGGTTGGCGAGGCAGCCATGGAGCTGGGGCTGCGTGATCCGGCCGGGCTGGCGGAAGCCTTTAAGCGGGATATCGGCAAACCGAATTACAGCAAAGAAGTCCGCTCCACGCTGGTTCCGCCCGAAGTCTTGACCGCCTACTTGATTCGCCACCTGATGGCTAACGTGCATGCAGCGCATGGTCCGATAGCCACTGCAGTGATTACGGTCCCAGCGTATTTTGATGAAAAACGACGCACGGCCACCCAGCAAGCAGCCAGACTGGCGGGACTTGAGATCTTGGACATTATTAACGAACCCACGGCGGCCGCCATTGCCCTGGGGCACGAGATGTTGCTTGACCGCCAAAATCGCGGTCGCCCGCGGCGGTTGCTCGTTTACGATCTCGGGGGGGGAACTTTTGACGTCACAGTCCTCGAGTTTGCCGAGCATACATTCCGAGCGTTGAGCACTGATGGGGATATCTATTTGGGCGGTCGTGATTTCGATGAGCGGATCGTGCGTATCATCGCCGAGCGATTTCAAAACCGATATTCCATGGACCCGCGGCAAGACATCAATGCCTTGCAACAGTTGTGGAAATCCGCCCGCGAGTTGAAGCATCAGTTATCAGACGACCACCAAGTAGACATTGACTTCGATCATGCCGGCCGCGATCTCAAATTCAAATTAGAGCGTGCGGAATTTGAAGATGCCATTGAGCCGTTGGTCGATCGTTCGATGGCGACGACCCGCGACGTGGTGCATGCGGCCGGATTTCGCTGGGAGGATATCGACGATTTTCTGCTGGTTGGCGGATCGAGCCGGATACCCATGATCTCGCAAAAAGCAGCCGAATTGTGGGGCCGGCCGCCAAGACTGGCCCACAATCCGGACGAATTGGTGGCGCATGGTGCAGCGCTGTATGCCGCTACCCGACTCGGCGATATCCTGGCTGAGGAAGCTCGATTTGATGTGACCAATGTCAATGCGCACAGTCTGGGAGTGCGTGGTACGGATGCGGCCACGAAACAGAAAGTCAACAAGGTTCTCATTCCGCGCAATACGCGGCTGCCGGCCTCGACCGTCTATAGTTTCGTGACCTCGCGCGACGGTCAGAAGAACGCCAAAGTCCCCTTGCTGGAAGGAGAGAGTGAGAATCCGGATTATTGCACGCCGCTGGGTGAATGTTTGGTTCGCATCGACTCGGAATTGCCCCGCGGCTCACTCATCAAAGTGACTTGTAATTACGCTGCCAATGGAACCATTTCGGTGACGGCCAAGCTAGCCAAGACCAATACGGCGGCATATGTCGAAATCCGCCGCGATGGCTACTCGACGCTTGAATCGTTGGAGATTTGGACCGCGCGTCTCACCACAGGTGGGCAGGTTCCTTCGACCGACGTATTGGCTCATTTGGCTGGCAAGCCATCCTCCACGACGCTGGTGGATCGTAGTGACCAGGACAAGGTGTTGAGTCGGCTGGATGACCTCTACCGCTACATCGGCAAATTGTCGACCGATGGAACGCCCCCTGCTGCAGCGGTCGCAACATACAAGTTGATCATGTTGCTCGAGCAGGAAACGACTACACTAAAGCGCCTAGTTCAGTATTTAGAAGCTCATCACCAGCGTACGAAAAACATTCAAGATCGCTTGGTCCTGGCGGGACAGCTAGCGCAGCTTAAAATGGCTTGGGAGCATTCCATGCGGCTGCTCGAGCATGCGCTGGTAGTTCTAGGTCGCGAATGTGTGGCCGTCAATCAAGTCGCGCCAGCGGCCGACGATTTCCTAGCCGAAGCACGCGAACTTCAAACATCGCTGACATTTTAACACCCCCGAATCGTATTCGTTCGACGAGAATCGGCCAGATGACTGAGCATGACGTATATCACCTGTGGTTGGGTATTCCACCTGATGAACAACCACCTTCACATTACCGCCTGCTGGGAGTGCGGCAGTTCGAAGAGAATACGGAAGTCATCCGTAATGCCGCGGATCGTCAGCGCAGCCACGTCAAACGGCTGGGAATCAACCAGTATGAGCAGATAGGCCAAGAGTTGCTCAACGAAATTGAAGTGGCGAAAATCTGTTTGCTCAAACCAGAAAAACGCTTGGCCTACGATGAGAAGTTGCGGGCCGACTTGCTCACCCGTCAATCCAAGGGCGCGACGCTGGTGGGGCCGCCGCCACTGGCCAGCAGCGGCGACGAAGAATCTTTGGACCAGGAATCGTTGATCATTGGTTCCGATCCCAATTGCGATATCGTGATCGATCTGCGCGTGATTTCTGGCGTCCACTGTTCCGTCATGAGACGCGATAAGACCGTCGTGTTGCGGGATCTCAAGTCCACCAATGGAACGTTTGTCAACCTGCAGCGGGTCATCCAACCCACCCGGATTGTGCCGTCGGACTTAGTGGTTTTGGGGAGGGACACGCGGTTCAAGCTGCCATTGAGCTTTTTTCCTCCGGTGCATCAGCAACTAAGGATCGGTTTCGTGGGCCGTAGCGAGCAATGCGAGTTCTTCATTCGTAATGACACCGTTTCGGCCTTTCATGCCCGCGTGGTCTTGAACCAAAACGCTATTCAAATAGAAGATTTGGGCTCGACAAACGGCACGTATCTAGTCGGCATGAATGGCAAGACGACTCGCATTCTCCCGCGAGAACTCGCCTCGATCGAGGGCTTTGCAGCCATTATCTTTGGCAAACACCAGTTGTCCGTCGACACTTTTAAAGCTCAAAGTTCCAGTCTGGAACTGACCTGGTCGGATGATCCGATTCCAGCCACCGGCGGCTAAAGCTGCTGGCTGGCCGCGTGTGTTCGACGTCTCCCCCCTAACCCGCTAAGCTATGTAACTGTCACCTTTCTGCCACTGCAGGGCTCGGAAGCCGTTGGTTGCCGGGGTAATAAGGGGGGAATCTATTCCAAAATGGGCTGGCCCAATTAAACTTTGGTAAGCCCAATCATTGCATCCGCAGACACTTAAGCTTTATTTCGCGGCGGTCTGAGTCGATCGCGGTGCGCGCAAGCGCGACGGCGAGTTGGTGTTGGCGTAGGGGTTGGCAAGCCATTTCATTGGAACTCGTTGTACCAGAGTTCGGTATCAGGAGAAGCATTCATGGGACACTGCCTCAATTGCACTGCTCAGTTGGAGGACGATGCTGTCACATGCCCGCATTGCGGCCACGACGTCGCTGAGGATAACGAGCGTGCGACACTGATTTATGACGAAATCCCCGGTACCAGGACGCTGCTTTACGACGCGGAAATGTTTTCGCTCGATACTCCCCCGAACACGCTGCCGCCTGAGAAATTGCCGCCGGAGGAATTGCCGTCGGAGAATGCAGGGACGGGAACCGTCAGTGCGCCCGGGGTACACAATGCGGCCCTAGAGTCGACCGACCTGGAGCAAACCATTGATGTCACCGAATTGGACGAAGAACCCGAGTACGAGGGTGATCGTGCGACGATTGATGCCGGTTACGACAGGCCTCAGACTCACGTTGTCACGCCAGCAAGTTCCGAGGACAGTGGCGATATCAACAAGACTCACGTGGCGGGTATCGACCCCAGCCTGACTGAAGAGACTGAGGCAGATATCACGGGTACCGTACTGTTTTCCTCGGGCATGCCGCTGCCGGGCAAGGGCGGTTCGACTCCAACCGGTGATAACATCGGCACGGTGCTATTCCCGACCAGCGGTAGCGTCGAAAACGCCAAGGAAAAGACGGTCGCATATGGTTCTACCGAAATGGAACCGGGCACGGTTGATGCGGGTAGTTCGGGAACGGAGGGCCGCCTCAAACGCTTGTGGGATGGAGTGGCTGGTTCGAGCGGTAATCCGATGCACTCGTTGCAAGCCAGCGGTTTGCAGGCATCGGATTCGATCTTTGAGCGGGTGGCCACGCGCAAGGTGGTCGATGTCAACGCCACTTCAGAATTCCCGTCCGATTACCAAATCATCAACAAGCTTGGTGAAGGAGCCATGGGCATCGTTTATTCTGCCCGTCAAACCACCGTCGACCGCGTGGTGGCCATCAAGATGGCCAAGCCCAGCTTTCAGCAGAACGAAGACTCGCGGCGTCGCTTCTTGTATGAAGCCCAAATTACCGCCGACTTGGATCACTCCAACATCGTGCCCATTCACGAACTGGGGGCCAATGATGAGGGGATGCTCTTTTACTCGATGAAGTTGGTGCAAGGGACCGAATGGAGCCGCGTCATTCGCAAAAAGACGCGTGAACAGAACTTAGAAATTTTCATGAAGGTCGCCGATGCCATCGCCTTTGCGCATTCCAAGGGGGTGTTGCACCGCGACCTTAAGCCGGAAAACACCATGCTTGGCCGCTTCGGTGAAGTGTTTGTGACCGACTGGGGAACGGCTATCAATATTGAGAAAGACGCGACTTCACTGGCCGTCCCGGTAGCTCAAGGCGCCAAGTTCATCATCGTCACCGATGGCAGCAAGTTTCGCAAAGGGGATTCGATTGTCCTCCACGATGGCGAGGAACTGTACGATCAACGCCAGATTGTGGCGGTGGATGATATCGATCCTAACCGCTTGTACTTGCGTAAGAAGCTGACGCGCCATTACGTGCCGACTGCCAAGCTGAAAGTTGTCAAATCGATCAATATGGCGGGGACGCCGTGTTACATGGCTCCGGAAATGGCCGGACACGACTTGCCGAAGCTTGGCAAGACGAGCGATATCTACGTCTTGGGGGCGATCCTGTACGACATTGTGCTGGGCAAAGCCCCGCATTCGGGCAAGTCGGTGACCGAATGTTTGCGGGCGGCTTTGGATAATGAAGTTGTCGTCCGAGATAACGACGATCCATTGCTCAAGATCGCCTACAAGGCGATGGCAACTGAACCCGAGCAGCGTTACCAGTCCGTCGAGGAGTTGCAGGAGGCGGTTCGCGAATACCGCCGTCATGCCGAAAGTATTTCGCTGAGCGAACGCAGCAGCGAATTACTGGAGATGGCCAAGACTAAGGGCGATTACGCAATGTTTTCGCGGGCTACCTTCGGCTATCGTGACGCCATTGAGTTGTGGCCCGAAAACGAAACTGCGGTCAGAGGGTTAAAGGACGCGCGCTTGGCGTTCGGCGAAGCTGCGTTCAAGAAAGGTGACTATGACCTGGTGCTGCAGACGGTCGATACGGAAGTTGCCGAAGAGTACGTGCTCTACAATCGCGCCGTGGCGGCCAAGAAAAAGAGCGAGAATCGCGAAAAGTCATTCAAGATTCTGCAACGCTCGATCGCCGCCATCGTGTTGTTTGCGGTGGTCGGTTTGACGGGATTGTCGATCTACGCGTTTAGCGAACGCAGCAAAGCAGTTGCGTTGGCTGATAAGAACCAAACACTCGCCGAGAGTGAA
>JBBQRC010000007.1:0-20872 GCA_038215215.1 Pirellulales bacterium | reverse complement strand
GAGCCAATCAGCCCAGGGACAATCAGCGCAGGGCCCATCAGCACTGAGACAGTCGAATGTATCCGAGACGTGGATGCCGTCATGGTCCGCACGATGCCGCTCGGGTCCTTGGAACAGGTCATCTTCCGCATGGATTGCCTGCAGGCGATTGAGGCGGCGGGGAGGCCAGTGGTTAATCCACCGAAGGCTTTGGAAATCGCCATCGACAAGTGGCTGACGCTTCATCGATTGCACTTGGCGGGAGTTGCCGTGCCGCCGACCATCGCTTGCCAAACTCGCGACGCGGCTCTGGCGGCCTGTGCACAGCTGGGGGGCGATGTGTTGATCAAACCGCTCTTTGGTGGCGAGGGGCGTGGTATTCTCCGGGTGCAAGATGCCGACATGGCTTGGCGTGCCTGCAGTACCGTGGCGCAACTCGGGCAAGTGCTCTACGTGCAACAATTCATGGATCATCTCGGTTACGATATCCGTGTGCTGATGATTGGTGCCAAGCTGTTCAGTATCAAGCGGATTGGCTGCGATGGGGCTTGGCGAACGAATTTGTCGCAAGGGAGTCGTGCGGAGCCGCATGAGTTGACCGACCATCAGCGTCAATTGGCGCTACGAGCGGCCCAGTCCGTCGGTGGCAGCGTGCTGGGGATTGATATACTGCCGCTCCGCCATGGCGAGGAAGTGGTCCTCGAGGTCAACGCCGTTCCGGGTTGGCGCGGACTTTCGCGTGCATTAAACGTGGATATCGCTGCCGAAGTTCTCCAGCACGTTGCGGCGATCGTTGATCAACCCCCTTCGCAATCGATTCGCTAGATGAGCAGTATGTCGCAGGCCGAGCCAACCAGTTCAGTTGATGCCAACGTGGCCAGTCGCTTGCGCGTGGCCACAGCGCGTGCGCCCGCCCAGCTTGCGCTGGCCAGTCCAACAGGCCGATATCAAGCAGGTCAAAAGCGAACTTACGACACGCGGACCTTTACGGATCTTGAGTTGCAAACATCGTCGATAGCCGCGGGCCTACAGCAGCTTGGCGTGGTACCAGGAATGCGGCTGGTGTTGTTAGTCCGCTTTGGTGCCGATTTTATCGCTCTGGTATTTGCGTTGTTAAAGGCTGGCGCAGTAGTTGTCCTCGTCGATCCAGGCATGGGACGGCGCAATCTGGTGCGGTGCCTTGAGCAAAGTCAGCCCGATGGATTTGTCGCGATCCCCGCCGCTCAGATCATGCGTATGGCTCTGAGAAATCGCTTTCCGAAAGCCAAGATGAATGTGACGGTCGGACGTCGGTTAGGCTTTTTGCCCAAACCTACTTTCTCGCAACTTGAAGGGACTCCCTCAGCCATCTATCAACCCCCCGTGGTCACTATGGACTCACCTGCCGCAGTGATCTTTACCACCGGCAGTACCGGGCCGCCCAAAGGAGTGTTGTACACCCATCGCACTTTTAACAGCCAGATCGATCAACTGGTCGATCATTATCACATCCAGCCGGGCGGTACGGATCTCTCGGGCTTTCCGTTATTTGGCTTGTTCAATGCAGTGATGGGGACGACGACGGTTATTCCAGATATGGATCCCACGCGACCGGCTGATGTGGACCCACCGCGTTTGTTGGATGCCATCGATCAGTGGCAAATCAACCAAGCCTTTGGTTCGCCCGCGTTGTGGACCACCCTGGGGCGCTATGCCAGTGAGCAGGGACGCAAGGTGCCGAGTTTGAAACGCGTTTTTTCTGCGGGCGCCCCAGTTCCGCCACGTGTGCTCGAACTAGTACGGAACATGATGGCCGATGATGGCGAAATGTTTACACCCTACGGTGCCACGGAATCCTTGCCCGTAGCCTCGATCGAATCTCGCGAAGTGTTAGCTGAGACGGGTGAGAAATGCCGCCAAGGTGCGGGCACATGTGTGGGTAGGCAATTTTCCGGAATCCAATGGCGGGTTATCGCAATTGACGATGGGCCGCTGCCAACGATGGATCACGTGCGAATATTGAGGGTTGGCGAAATTGGTGAATTAATGGTCACCGGCGATGTCGTCACCCGTCAGTACGTCACGCGCACCGAGCAAAATGCCCTGCACAAAGTCAACGATGGTGATCGAATTTGGCATCGCATGGGGGATTTGGGCTATCTCGATGACCAAGATCGGTTTTGGTGCTGCGGTCGCAAGTCGCAACGCGTGCAGACCGCCTGTGGTACCCTGTTCACGGAGCCCTGCGAGGCTATTTTTAATACGCATCCACATATTCATCGCAGCGCTTTAGTAGGTGTCGGCTTGAGTGGCGAGCAGGAGCCGGTCATCATTGCTGAGCCGTGGCCAGAGCATATACCGGCAGACTCGATGAAGGCTGAATTATTGAAAACGCAGTTGCGAAAACTCGGGCAAGCGAATGCGTTGACGCGTTCCATTAACCAGATTCTGCTCTACCCCAAACGCTTGCCAACCGATATTCGTCACAACTCCAAAATATTTCGCGAACAACTCGTACCGTGGGCCACCAATCAACTGCGGAGTAGAGTGAGGACCTAAGTCGGATGGAATTATTTGCGCAGATTGAAGCAGAAAATAGGCAAAAGAACTTGCCTTTGGCGGCGCGCATGCGTCCTCGCCGGTTGCTCGAATATGTTGGCCAGCAGCATTTTCTCGGTCCAGGTAAGCTACTTAGGAGGCTCATTGACTCGCGCCGCCTAAGTAGCATCTTGTTGTACGGACCGCCGGGTACCGGCAAAACAACTCTTGCATACTTGCTAGCTGTTGAAACCGGCGGGAATCTGAAGCAGTTGAGCGCCGTTTCGAGTGGCGTCAAGGAGCTGCGTGAGGTGCTCCAATGGGCCCGCGATGAGATTGCTAGCGGCCAACCTCGCCCTCTATTATTCATCGACGAGATTCATCGCTTCAATCGTGCTCAGCAAGATGCCTTACTGCCCGATGTTGAAGAGGGGGTGGTCGCTCTGGTAGGCGCCACGACGAGTAACCCCTACTTTTCTGTTAATGGTGCCTTGCTGAGTCGCAGCCAAATCTTTCAACTGCAGCCACTCTCCGAAAGCGAATTGTTAGGATTGTTGCAAGTAACGCTCGCCGATCGCGAGCGTGGGTTGGGCGCGATTGCCATTGACGTTCAGCCGCAGGCTTTGGAGGTGTTAGCACGCATCAGCGAAGGTGATGCGCGGCGCGCCTTGGGAGCCTTGGAAATTGCGGTCTTGTCGACGCCGTCCAGGCCGGTGCGCTTGACCGTCGAGCTAATCATGGAGTCGGTGCAGCAAAAGACGATTCAGTACGATGGCACCGGCGATGAGCACTATGACATTTCGAGCGCTCTGATCAAAAGCATTCGTGGCAGCGACCCCGATGCGGCACTTTATTGGTTGGCAAGGATGCTGGAAGCCGGCGAGGATATTCGCTTCATCTGTCGAAGATTGGTGATTTTGGCGAGCGAAGATATCGGTAATGCCGACCCGCAAGCGTTGGTCATGGCGACTGCAGCCACTCAAGCTTGCGAGTTGGTTGGGCTGCCGGAGTGCCAGTTGACGCTCTCGCAGACCGTCCTGTATATGGCATGCGCGCTCAAAAGTAATTCAGCGACCACCGCGATTGGTAACGCTCGGCGAGAAGTTCGCGAGGGAAGACTCATTCCCGTCCCTGTGCACTTGCGAGACAAACATTATCCCGGGGCCGAAAAACTAGGGCATGGAGCGGGCTACCAGTATGCTCATGACGATCCCACCGGCGTTGTCGCCCAGGATTATCTAGGGGTGGCTAAAAGGTTTTACGAGCCTTCGGAACGAGGTTGGGAGGGAGCTTGCAAGGACCGCATCAATGCAATTCGGGCGATGCTTGACCAAAGCAAAACCACAGAACCCAAAAGATAAGCTAGGTTTCTAACTCCCCGTTTCCCCTTGCTGACAGAGCTGCCCGCTGACAGAGCTGTCCTTTGCTGGCAGGACATCACCGCTCAAGCTCAACCGGGCACGCCGAGTTAGCGTTGACACCTGCAACTCCAAAACTCGCGTCGCCGGTCCCGCTTCAGCGCCAGTGCGTGCCGTCTAGTTTAGGCGATAAATCGCCTGTGGTGTTTTTTGGCACGCGATGTGCTCATGGTCGAGAAAGCATTGCTGAAGCAGTTGGAAACCGGATTGCCGATAGGATCCGCGGGTTATTTATTCCCCAGAAAATTGCCTGGCCGACGACACCTCGCGTCGTTTGGCGGGTTAAAAGCGGACGGGTCGAAGTAGCCTTTAGGACACGTATATGATCACTCCAATGAATCCACCAGAAATTTCGGGCTCGATTTTACTCATTGAGGACGACCCGATTCTCAACAAGGCCTTATCACAGGCGCTTGTAGATCAAGGATATCAATGCGAGGCGGTGAACGATGGGAAAGCGGGCATTGCTCTGCTACAGGGAAAACCATTCCCCATTATCATCCTGGATCTAGCGCTGGCTGATGAAACAGGCTTGGGGGTGTTGCGCTGCCTGCGCGAAGCGGATGATGTGGCAAATATCATCGTCCTAACACCCCTCGAATTCCGTCAGGAGCGGCTATCCGCTTTGATAAGTGGTGCGGACGACTTTATCATCAAGCCGTTTTCGATGGCAGAAGTGCGTGCCCGCGTGGACGCAGCCTGGGTTAAAACTCGTTCCCGCCCGAAATCTGTCCTGGAGGTTGGTCCGCTTCAGATGGATCTGGCCAGCCGCAAGGTGCAACGCGGCGATCGCCTATTGCAATTAACCCCCACCGAGTTTCGTGTGCTCGAAATTCTGATGCGGAATCAAGGCAAAGTGGTAACTCGGCGGATGCTCTGCGAACATCTGTGGGATCCTAAGTGGGAAGGTGTCACAAACGTGATCGAAGTCCACATCAATCGTTTGCGTACCAAGATTAATAACGGCACCGAACCGCAAATGATCTTCACCGTGCGAGGCAGTGGCTACTCGATGCGTTTTGAGCCCAATGCACCACCCCCTCCGATATTTGAAGAAATGAAGAGGGCGGCAAGGGAGCAGTTGTAAATCATCTGCTGGGTGTAGTCTGTAGCGTCGAAAACGGCTAAATTTTTCTAACTGCAAGTTTTAAGTTCTGCTTGCCGACCCCAGTTACCGCACTGACGATAGCCTGGTGGGTTGGCAGACGATGGCTGTTAGAAAGTTTCTGGTACATGCTGTTCGTCGAAAATCCAGTGTTGCAGCGTGAGTTGCTGACGAACTTACGTGCCAACCGCGCTTTTCTCTTGATGCTCGTCTACCAGCTTGCGCTGGCCGCGGTGCTGTTATTCGCCTACCCCGAAGCAAAGCGCGTCGATCTTTCTACAGATTCGTCGGCGGCCCGCCAACTGGTCGACTTCTTTTTTCTGGGCCAGTATGTCCTCGCATCGCTCATGGCCCCCACCTTTGCGTCAGGTGCAATTAGTGGCGAAAAAGAACGCAAGACGTACGAAATGTTATTGGCCAGTCCGTTGGAACCTTGGGCGATCGTGATTGGCAAGATGGTCGCCTCGCTGACGCATTTGGCAGTGCTCATTATTGCTTCGCTTCCCATCATCATGCTCGCTTTGCCGCTGGGAGGGGTGAGTATTTATGAGGTCTTGGCCGCCTACTTATGGTTGATGATTTCCATCATCCTATTTGGTGCTATCGGTTTGGCCTGTAGTTGTGGTTTTCAGCGCACCTCTTCATCGCTGGTTGTTTCTTACCTGATCATCTTGCCGTTGGTGATGGTGGGTGGATTGTTTTGGCGTGGCTTAGAGAGCAGCGGCAACCTGCGACTGCAAATCGCCGCGTTCGTTTTGCCCCCTATTTATCTGGCAATTAGCGGACTGCTGTGCGCCTGGACGGCCCGCCGCTTATTGCACCCGCCCGACGTCGGCAGCGAAGGTAAGGATGTCATTGACCTTGAAGAAGAGTCAAAAAATGCGGTGGGCATGATTATTCAGCGAGATCAATTCCCTGATCGGTTGTTTGCCCCACCACGCCGTACGTCGCTGATGAAAGATGACGCCAATTGTGTCTATGACAAGGAGATACACGCGGAGTTGTTTAGCCAAGGCACCTTGATGCTGCGGCTCGTAATCCAGATCAGTATGCTGCTGGCGATACCACTGATGGCTGCGTTTCTATTCATCTTCCCACGCTACTGCCCGTGGTACATCTCCTATGTGTTGGTGTTCAATATTTTAGTGGCTCCGGTATTTTCGGCGGGCGCGTTGACGAGTGAACGGGAGCGGCAGACGTTAGAGTTGTTGCTGACGACCATTTTGCAACCGTGGCAGATCATGTGGGGTAAGCTGTTGGCAGGTTTTCGTGTGTCGTACGTCTTGACCATGTTCTTGATGTGGCCCATGGTGCTAGCATTTGTGCTAGGTATTCAGATGTACGGTAGCAACTGGCTGTCAGTCGTCGTCTTTTTCCTAATCGTCTTTTTCGCGGCCGTCTTCAATTCCGTCAGCGCCCTGTTGTGCTCGGCGGTCTGCAAGCGTACTTCGGTGGCAATGTTGATGAGCTACTCGGTGCTCATTGTGTTGTACTTCTTACCGGTCGCAGCATGGTATATCGGTACCAGTGTTACGGAGAATCCCGCCGTCATTGAGACACTCAAGAAATTGGGCATAGGTAGTCCGCTGATGGCCGCCTTCTGGGTACCACTGGATAGCAATATTCTCGATTCTCAAGACCCGAATGCGGTGACGGGCAATTGGGCACTGGTGCTGCTCTATTTTGGTTTTACGTTGACCGCGATCTCTCTCATGTTTGCCGTGGTCGCTGCTTTTCTACGAAATCGCTGGGGCATGACGGGACGGTAGCAGGGCGTTAAGGCATTGGTTATGTAAGTACCTTTCGAATGCCAGCAATCGAATCGCTACATATTGGCCTCGTAGGGCACTTTAAAAGCTTTCTGACTTGACCCCGTAGCGGTACAAAAGTACTGTCGCAGATCGACATTCTATGGAAATCGCTGCCACGCGATTGCTCAGCTATCAACGGTCACTTAGCGGGAAAGCTAGGATGCGAAGTCATTCTGCACGTATCTCACGACGCCAACTCATCAAGATACCCTGCTCCCTGCTCGTCATCGCCAGCGCTGGCTGTGTTGCACCTTGGATGCACAAGCCCGCTCCGGATTCACCTGAGGCGCGCAAGTCCAAGCGCGATACCATCAAAGAGATTCTCCAATCTGAAGATCGCCCGCGACTAATCAAAGACATTGCTCAGCCGCGATTGCTCACGCTCAGTCGTATGGAAAACCTGGGACTTGTGACCAAGTTGCTAGGCACCGGCGGTGCGGTGGAAGCAAGTTCCCAGCGGGAAAAGATGCTGGACACCATGCGCCGACGCGACGCTGACCAGCCCAATCAAATGTTAGACGACATCAACACCGCCATGGTCGTTGCCTTTGTCAATGTCCCACCCGCAGCCCGCAAGGGGAGCGTTATGAATGTGGGTATCCGTCTTTCGGCACATGCCACGGGTTCCAGCCTCAGGAACGGCTGGCTGATGCCCACCGAATTGTCCGAGTCCCAAGTTTTGGGTGGATCTATTCGCGAGGGTTTTGATGTCGTGAATTCGGAAGGCCCCATTGTCACCGAAGCTCAAGTTACGGGTAGTGAGACACCCGAAGCGCAGTCGACGGGCTTTGTGATCGGTGGAGCGCGATTACTCAAGGATCGACCTCTTGGTATTGGTATCAATCCAGAGTTTGCCGACGCCTACATTCAAGCCGCCATTTTGCCTGCCATTAACGATCGCTTCACCCACTTTAACGGGCACAAGAAAGGGGGAATAGCAACTCCTAAGGTGGATAATTATTTGGAACTTGCCATTCCACCACGTTACGTACAAGATCCCTTTCACTTTATCAACGTCGTGTTGAGTCTGGGCTTTGCCGAATCCCCTGAGAAACGTGCGGAGCGCATGGAAATTTGCGGGCAACAACTGCAGCATCCGATTTCGGCCCGCGATGCCGCTTGGCAATTGGAAGCGATCGGGGATGCGGCCAAGCCGGTGTTGGCCGGAGCCCTGGCCAATCCCCATCCAGAAGTGCGTTTTTATGCGGCCCATGCGCTCGCCTATCTCAACGATGTGCGGGCTGTCAAGGTGCTTGAACAACTGGCGCAACAACAATCTGCCTTTCGCGCGATGTGCTTAAATGGACTGTCCGTCATCAATCACTATGAAGCGGAAGATAGCCTCGAGGCCTTGCTGCACTGCGCGGATGCAGAAACTCGGTTTGGAGCCGTATTGGCAATTCGTGCTCGCGATCCCAACAATCCCCAAGTCACCGGTATTCCCATCGGTGCAGTCGCCTCCATGTTGGAGATTCCTTCCAATGCGCCCCCGCTGGTCGCGGTCAGTCTCGACAAGCGGCCTGAGATTATCGTTTATGGCGATAACCCGCTCCTCACACTCCCACCCTTCATGTACGTCAATCCGAGAATACTCCTGAAGTCAGAGACGCGAGAGTTCGTCACTATAAATCATTTCGCCCCTAACCAAGAAGATCGTGTGGTCCGGTGTCGCACTGATTTGCGCAGCCTCTTGGCCGCCATCACAGAAGTGGGCGGCACGTATGGGGATTGGATCACGTTCTTGAGAGATTGCAGTGCACAAGGCTATTTGATGGAACCATTGGCCATCAATCCGGTACCTACAGCCGGCCGCACCTTTGATCGCGAGCAAATGCATTCGGTTGAACTGGCCGCGTCATCCACCAACGGTACAGAGCCCGGCGCTGCGGATGTGGGCACCCCAGAGCCGGCCGCGGTCGTTGCTTGGTATAACCCGTTTACCTGGTGGAATTAATAGTTAATCGCACAGCTTGCCGTATGTCCGCCACCGATTCTCCGCTAGATAAGTCTCCGTGCCATGCTCACCGCGCTTGAACTCGCTGGATTCAAAAGCTTCGCGGATAAGACACGGTTCGACTTTCCCGATGGCATCACTGTGATTGTGGGGCCAAATGGTTCGGGTAAATCAAACGTCGTCGACGCCATCAAATGGGTGCTCGGCGCTCAAAGTGCGAAAAGCCTCCGCGGAAATGACATGAGCGACGTCATTTTCAAGGGCTCCACTTCCAGCGGACGCAAAGCTGGCAACAGTGCCGAAGCCACCTTAGTGTTCGATAATTCTGGCAACCACCTACCCGTCGACGCGCTCGAAGTCCAAGTGACTCGCCGCGTCTTTCGTAGCGGTGAAGGTGAATACCTCATCAATGGTCAACCATGCCGACTGAAGGACATCAAGGATCTCTTTCGGGGCACTGGCGTCGGGGTCGATGCCTACAGTCTGATCGAGCAAGGTAAAGTGGATCGCATGCTGCAAGCATCTCCCAAGGATCGGCGCGTGATCTTTGAGGAAGCTGCCGGAATCAGCCGCTTTAAGGCCAAGAAGACCGAGGCTCTGCGCCGTCTGCAACGCGTTGAACAAAACCTAGTGCGCCTGCACGATATCGTTGACGAAGTGCGTGGTCGACTCAATGGCCTGAAAAATCAAGCCAACAAGGCCCAACGTTATCGCGAAATGACCCAACGCTTGCGCGAATTGCGCGCGCAGTTGAGCTGGACTGAGTTCAGCGAATTGTCAGAGAAAGCGACGGCCACATCCACTCAGCTGGAGCAGCTTGAAGCAGAGCATGCTTCGCGGCAAACCGAGTTGAGTGAGTCACGCGACCAAGCTCAGCAAGCAGAATTTGCTCTACATCGCGTCGCCGAACAGTGCCAGCGCGTCGACGCTGAATTACAAGATGCGCTGCAAAGTATCGCCGTTGGACAGAATCAACAAGCCTCGCTGCACGAACGGATCGCCGAGTCGTCCGCTGAGATGCAACGTCAGCAAATCCGCTTGGTGGCCTTGCGACACCGTGCCTCTGGATTGCAGACCGAAGCGGAACGTGTCACCATCCAGGTTGCGGAAGCTCAGTCGGTCGTCGATGCGGCTCGAGATCAGACCGGTACTGCCAACGCAAACTGTACACAATTGCGCGACGAACTAACACGCCGCTCGCAACGTCATGACGAACTGCGGAAGATCCATGTCGCCCTGCTACATGAAGCGTCAGCCAAATCAACTGAAGTTGCACAACAGGAAAACCTGCTGGCGGATTTGATCAATCAACTGAGCTCTGTCGAAGCCGCGATACAAACGACGCGCAGCACTGAACAGGCCGCGCGCAAGACGGCTGAATTGGCGAGCAGTCGCTTGAAGCAGATTCATGATCAAACCCGGGTTGCCAATGAGAATCTGCTGACCAACCGTCAGCAACTTGACGAGCATCGAACTCAATTGTCCACCTGGCAAGAGGAGGCCGCCGGCTACCTTGGTCGACTCGAGGGAGCTGCCGAACGTCTGCAGATTCTGGAACAACTGCAACAGCATCTTGACGGTGTAGATGCAGGCGCACGGCAGTTGCTCGAACTAATACGTCAGCAAACCGATCCTGCGTTTCAAACCGTGTTGGGGTTAGTCGCAGATCTCCTCGAAGTTGATGCGAGTCTCGCTCCGCTCATCGATACCGCGTTGGGACAGGCCGGTCACGCGTTGGCACTACAAGACGGACAGCTCGTGCAACTCATTCGCAGCGGCGCAATCGAAGTGCAAGGTCGTTTGAGCCTGCTCCGCATCGATCGCTTGCCTACTCGACGATTCGGCGAAAAGATTCAACTTGATGGCGTGCGGGGGGTGGTGGGCCGAGCGGATCGACTGATCCAATGCAGCGAACTGAACCAACCTCTTTTCCGGCATCTACTGGGTACGACATGGTTGGTAGATACGCTCGACACCGCGCTGGACCTAGGGCACTTTCGCGGTGCTGGCTTGCGTTTCGTGACTCAGGAGTGCCAGTTGATTGATGCCGATGGCACTTTGACGTTGGGTGCGATGCAGGCGACCGTGGGGTTGGTATCGCGACGCAGCGAATTGCAAACGGCGAAGCACGAAATTGAACAACTGAAGTTACAGTATCAACATTCGCAAGGGTAAATCGAGCGACTGCAGGGACGCATTGCCAAACTGGTTCCCTTGATGCAAGAGTCAGAGAAGCAGGTGAAGGAGCTGGTTCAAGAATTGGCCCATCAACAAGCTTCCGCACAAACGGCGGTGGGTAAGTTGGATGCACTCGAGCAGGAATCGCTGCGTTTGTCCGGCATGCAGGAATCGCTGCTGGCCAAGCGCGTGCAGATCGAACCCAAAATCTCGGAGACGCAGTTGCAGGTAAACTTGATTCAGGAAAGTATTTCTGAGGCTGAAAGCGAGTTAAGCAGCCATGAAGCGGTTCGGTCGACCTTTGAAGCTGAGTTGACCGTGGCGACTGAGGGACTGACAACGAACCGAATTGAGCAAGCGCGGGCAGAGCAACGGCTCGAAGCACTGCAAGCGGCGCTCAATCAATGCACTCGCAACCACCGCGAACGTCTTCAAGCTGTCGCCGAGGCGAACACCGAAGTCATTCGTTACGCGAAGCGACTGTCCGAAGCCGAACTGAATATTCTTGATCTGACCAGCCAGTTAGCCGAGGACTACCTGCGAAGCGAGGCCAAAGAATCCGCTTTGGAGGAATTGGCTGCGCAAGCAGCGACGTTGCGTGCCAATCGCCTGACGTCTCAGAAACGACTTGAGAGTGTCACGCGCTCGATCGATAAACTGTCGCAGCGAGTGCAGTCGACACAGGTTGAATGTCAGCGAACGCAAGAGTCCATCGACACGCTCCGTCAGCGTTTGGCAGAGGACTACCAAATCGATTTTGAGGAACTCCAGCAGGCTACGCGAATCACGGCGGCCGATGAACGTACGCAACTGCAGTCCGAGGCGGCCCGCCTGCGACAGGATATCGCTTCGGTGGGTGAAGTGAATTTGGCTGCCCTGAACGAACTGGACGAACTCCAGTCGCGCTACGACTTTCTCAACGGACAATACGAAGACTTGCAAGCGGCCAAAGAATCGTTGCAACGCATCATTCAAAAGATCAATACAGATAGCCGACGGCTATTCATGGAAACGCTCGAGATCATTCGCCAGAATTTCCAGAAGCTCTATCGGAAATCGTTTGGTGGTGGGAATGCCGATATCGTGCTCGAAGATCCGGATGATGTGTTGGAGTGTGGTATCGACATTATCGCCACACCACCCGGCAAAACCGCACTTTCAAACTCGCTGCTGAGCGGTGGTGAAAAGGCGCTTACCGCTGTGGCTCTACTACTCGCCATTTTCCAATTCCGTCCGAGTCCTTTCTGCGTGCTCGATGAAGTAGACGCTCCCTTCGATGAAGCCAATATTGGCCGCTTCGTCAATGTGCTCACCGAATTCTTGGACTGGACCAAGTTTATCGTCGTGACACACTCGAAAAAGACCATGACTGCTGCGAACACCCTGTACGGCGTGACCATGCAGGAATCCGGTATCAGCAAGCAAGTCGCCGTGCGTTTCGAAAACGTCAAGGAAAACGGTGAGATCATTGAGGACGAAGACGCCGAGCAGGCGCCTCGACGTCGCGCTGCCTAGGGTTTCTCTGGCGTTAGCTTCCAGCCTCGGAGTGAAGCGTCTAGGGTTGCGAAATGCAGTATAAGTACTGGTAGGACCGCAGGTACAGCTCACCGGAGTCGACGGCTGGAGTGGCGTTAAAAATGCTATCGTCGTCAGCCAACTTGTTTTGTGCCAGCACTTTAAATTGCTCGCTGGCATCCAGCACAAATAAGCCACTGTTACGCGTTTGCGCATAGATCTTGCCGTTGATCACCAGCGGTGAAGCGTACACCGGACGCTCTCCACTGCTGATACCAGGAGTCCGCGCGCGGTGGACGAGTTCACCCGTATCCGCGTCGGCACAGTAGTACATTCCGCGATCGTCGATCCAATGCAGCTTGTTCTGCCACAGCACGGGCGTTGCCACGTACGACGAGTTGCGGCTTGTCCACAAGACATTGGACTGAGTTACATCACCTTTGCCACCGCCGCGCACGGCGACGCTTCCCGATGAACGATAGCCGCCAAAGGCGTAAACTTTGGTTCCATCGACCACGATGCTGGGGGACAGATTGTCGGTCAAGGATGTTTCTACGAACCAAGTCAACTTACCAGTTAGTGGATTCAGCCCCCAGATCTCACCGGGTACAGCGATGACCAAATCGTCGCGAGTCGCATCGACATGCACGATAGCGGGGGTGCCATAAGACAATTCCAAGGCCGCCGCTTCCGCTTTCCAGACGACCGCGCCCGTGGACTTGTTCAAGGCCACAATGGCGTGGCTTTCTTCTGCCGCATTGACGATCACTAAATCGCCATACAGGATTGGGCTGGCTGCGGTACCCCAACCACGATTGCCGGATTCTGTGCCGACCGACACATGCCACAGCTCGTTGCCCTCCAAATCGAAGGCGTAAACACCCGATTTGCCGAGAAACGCAAACACCGACTTGCCATCTGTTACCGGCGAGTTTGTCGCGTAGCCGTGTTCGGGTACCCCCATGCCTTGATAACGATCTTCGGGCAGCACGGCGGCGATCGTACGCGTCCATACGATCGCCCCATCTTGTCGCTTGATGCAGCTCACGTGCCGCTCCAGTTTTTGCATGTCCCCTGCCCCGCTACGATCCTCGCCGTAACCCGAGTAGGAGGTAATGAACACCAACTGTGGCGTCAACACGGCACTAGATGAGCCTGAACCTGGCAGCTTCGTTTTCCACTTGAGGTTCTGCGTTTCGCTCCATTCCGTTGGCACTTGCTGATCTGCACTGACGCCGGTGCCATTAGGCCCTCGAAAACGACCCCAGGCCAGCGACTCTTCTGCAGTCGATTTTGCGATCGAGCTATCATCTTCCCGCAGCGTTTCTGCCACTGGGCGGGCCGAAGCATCGTGTAAACTTGGACGGCCGGGGCCAAGAAGCATGGCCGCTGCGACCGCGACGCCCGAGAAAACTAACGCAAAAACGACGATTAACCTGCGACTCATGTGTGGTGCTTTCATTTTTCAATGTCCGACAATTGACGCTTCCGATGGGCGGGCCGGATGATCATAATCGTCAAACCTTAAGGCTAAATGAAGGCCAGACCCCAAACGCTGGATGACTTCACTATATCTTCAGGTTCAATCCGTTAGACTCTTCAACACAGCGGACTATTTAAGTTGCCGCGAGGCCCCCTTTTTACGGATTCTCGCCTGTGCGTTTATTGGTGGTGGAAGACGAACCCGATTTGCGACGTGCGATTGTTCTGGCTCTGACGGAAGAAGGCTTTGCCGTGGACGAAGCCGAAGATGGTAACGTTGGGTTGCACAAAGCCAAAGTTTGGGAATACGACGCGCTGGTGCTCGACCTGATGTTACCCAAGACGAGCGGCTGGGAGTTGTTAGCCGAGTTGCGGCGATCAAAGACGACTCCGGTGTTGATACTGACGGCACGCGACGGAGTATCAGATCGCGTGCGCGGCCTAAATGCCGGTGCCGACGATTACCTGGTCAAGCCATTTTCACTGGCTGAATTAGTCGCGCGTTTGCGTGCCTTGATTCGGCGATCGGCCGGACACGCCCAGTCTGTGATCGACATCGGTGACGTGGCCATCAATCTCGCAGATCGTACCGTCACCAAAGAAGGTCTGCCGGTGACGTTGACAGGGCGCGAGTACGCGTTGGTGGAATTGCTCGCCTTGCATCGCGGCAAACTGATTACGCGGACGATGATTTATGACCATATTTTTGGTGAAGACGATGACAGTCTCTCCAATTTGGTAGATGTTCACGTGTCGCACATACGAAAGAAGCTGGGACCAGAGTTCATTGAAACGCGCCGCGGCCAGGGGTACATCATTCATGGGTAAGTCGTTGCGTTGGCGCCTGCAAGTTTGGAATGCGCTGATTTTAAGTTTAGTCATCATCGCCTTCGGAGCCGCCTTTTATTTTCAACTGCGTCGTACAACGCTAGGTGAGATCGACTTGGAACTACTCTCCAGTGCTCGCGTGTTAGAAGGATCCTTGCGGTCGCTTCCACCGCGAGCTCGCGGTGATGGCCCGCCGCCTAACGAACCAGGCATGTTCCCCCCGAGGCGACCGGGCGAAAATCGAATTGGCGAAAGACCTGGCGAACTGCCACTCGGTGACCGCCCCCCTGCGCCCCCTTCAGAACGCCCGCCCGGTGATCGTCCCGGTGACTACCGATTCGGTCCACCACGCGGCCAGCGTGGTCCCAATGGGCCGCCGTTTCCTACCGGTGATCGCTTGGATAATCTGTTGAGCATTCCGGGCATACCGCTACGTGGGCCACTCGACGAGCCTCCCTATTTCGCCGTCTTTGGACCCGATGGCCGCCTGATGCGGGCCGATCCCCCAAACATCGAGATCGAATGGACGGTCCCCGAACGTCCCCTTCAATACCGCAATGTTGACAGTCGACGCGAAGTTCAACTGCGAGGGCCAAACGCGACTCTCATCGTGGTGGGCCGCGATATTCATCGCCAGATCGATCGGCTGTCCGCTTCTCTGGTTCAATTGATCACCGCCGGAGTTGCGGTTCTTGGTCTCGGCTTGGCCGGTGGTTGGTGGATGTCTGGCAGAGCCATTCAGCCCATCGCTCAAATCAGTGCCACCGCTAGCCAGATAACGGCTTCGAATTTATCACAACGCATCGATACATCCACCATGGATCAGGAATTGCAGGCTCTGGGCGGCATTTTGAACTCCATGTTGCTCCGACTGCAAGATGCCTTCCAGCAGCAATCGCAGTTTACCGCTGACGCCTCCCATGAACTGCGGACGCCACTGGCCGTCATTCTCTCGCACTGCGAACTCGCCTTGAATAGACCGCGGTCCGTCGAGGACTTTCGGCAGACCATTGTGACCTGTCAAACGGCGGGGCTACGGATGCGTACGTTGGTGGAGGACTTACTGACTCTAGCGCGGGCCGATGCGGGCAAGCTGGAGATACAGAACAGCGCCGTAGATTTACATGCCATCGCCAACGACGTGGCGGCCATGTTGGCGGCTACCGCAACACAACGTCAAGTAACGCTCAACGTAGCGGGCAACCCAGTGCATTGCTCCGGGGATGCCACGCGGTTGAGTCAGGTCCTCACCAACTTGGTGAGCAATGCTATTCACTACAACCAAACGGCGGGCAAGGTTGTCATTACGATCTCCCAGGATGGTCAGGAAGCCGTGCTGAGTGTCCGCGATACCGGCTGCGGAATTCCCGCAGAGGCAATACCGCATCTATTCGATCGTTTCTATCGCGTTGATCAAGCACGTTCGCGGCAGTCAGGTGATAGCGGTCTTGGATTGGCCATCTGCAAAAGCATTGTGGACGCGCATGGAGGTCGGCTGACCGTCGACAGCAAGTTGGATGAGGGGAGTACCTTCGAAGTTCGCCTGCCCGCGTTGCCAGTACCGGGCTTGGAAGCTGAGTTGCTCGCGCAATTCCGCTAACGTAAGGGTTAAGGGCGTAGCGTGCCACACATACCCTGATTTTCAATCTGGACAGAGCACTAGGTGGATGTTTTTTGTGTGAAAATGAATTGCTAGCCGAAGCGTGATTCAGTTAGAATCTACGGCATTAAGAATCCTTTACAGAGGTTTGAATTGCCGGGAAGGCTCCGATGCGATCCACGCGAAATCATTGGCTTGAACTGAGCACAGCTCTCTTACTTTTCCTTCTGACTGCGCTGTCGCTGCAAGCGCGCGAATGGACCGATGCGACTGGCGCCTTTCGAGTCGTTGCGGAATTGGTCGCGGTGCGTGGTGACAAGGTGGTGCTGGAAAAAGCCGACGGACAGATCATCACCATCCCCATCAATCGGTTAAGTATCGCCGATCAAGATTTCCTACGTCAGCAAGCAGCGAGTGCGGCTGACAAAACGGCGATGGAGGCTAAGAGCAAGAGTGGCGTTGCCGGTCCCGCCAAACCAGATGTAACAAATCCGACGGTTGATAAAGTCGCGCTGGCGGAGCAAGCCGAAAGGATTTTGCGTACCGCCTGTCATCGTTGTCACGGCGAAGATGGCACGAGTGAAGGAGGCTTTAACTTCGTAACCAATTTACAGAAACTAGCTTCGACCTTAGCCAAGCCGGGGGGCCGTTCGCAATTGATCGAGCGCATCACGGCTCAAGAAGATAGCGTCATGCCGCCAGCCGGTGAGGAACCGCGACTCAGTAGCGCCGACATCGGAGTGCTGCAAGCCTGGATTGCGGCTGGTTCACCCAACAAACCCTCTTCCCCGAACCGACCACTTATCACCAATGACGCTATTATCCAGTCGATCTTCGCGCACATCGGCAAAGTCGGGGAACGCGATCGACGCTTCATGCGTTACTTCACGTTGACGCATCTCTACAACGCGGGTGTTTCCGATGACGAATTGCAAACTTACCGCAATGCCTTTGCGAAGCTACTCAATAGCCTTTCATGGAACACGGACTTGGTCATTCCAGAAGTCATTGATAGCGCGCGGACGGTGTTTGCCATCGACATGCGTCGGGTGCACTGGAATCGCGATATCTGGCAAGCGATTGAACAAGCCAATCCTTATTTCCTGCGGCTGACAACGCGTGAGGCGCTGGGCTGCGTTGAACTTTCGGAAACGGAGATGCCCTACGTTCGCGTGGACTGGTTTGTCTTTGCGGCCTCGAAACCTCCGCTCTACCACGCAGTCTTGGGATTGCCCGACAGTGACCGTGGGTTGGAAGATTTGCTCCGCGTCAACGTACAAGCCAACATTGACCAGGAACAAGCGATTCGCGCTGGTTTCAATCGTTCAGGGGTCTCGCAGAACAATCGGCTGATTGAATGGCATAAATCGCCCTACGGCAGTTATTGGAAGAGTTATGACTTTGGTGGGAACATTGGTCGCCAAAATCTGTTCGAATGTCCACTTGGACCTGCCAGCGATCCGGGATATTTCCAGCATGACGGCGGCGAAATCATCTTCTCGCTTCCCAACGGACTACAAGGTTACTTGTTGGTCGACGACGCTGGCAAACGCATCGATCAAGGGCCAACGAATATCGTCTCCGATCCGAAGCAGCCTGACCGCACGGTGACCAACGGCGTTTCCTGTATGTCTTGCCACTATGCGGGTGTGATCCCTAAGCGCGATGAAGTGGGGTTGGCGGTCAGTCGCAATCGAGCCGCGTTCCAGGAATCGGCAGATATTCTGGCCCTTTATCGTCCGTCGGCGGAAATGGATCAGTTGATGGCGCGCGATTCTGGAAAGTTTGCAAAAGTCCTGCAACAACTGGGTATCAACAATATTAGTCGAAGTGGCGAATCGATTTCGGCGATCGCCGCCCGCTTTCAGATCGACATCGACCTCCCTTGCGCGGCTGCGGAATTTGGACTAGAGAGCGAAGAATTTCTCAAGCGACTCAGTCAGAGTTCGCAGATTTCACGCATGTTCAGCTCTTTGACGATCGAAGGGGGCACTATCAAACGCGATGTGTTCAAAGACGTATTTCAAGCTGCCTGCGTGGACTTGAATCTGGCCAAGGATGCCAAGGGGCAGCGAACTCCCACCCCCATGGCCGAGGCTTCGCAGGCTTCCAAAAGCAGTCGACCTCCGGTACGTCGCAGCCAAGGTACGCAAGTGACAGAAGTGGCCAAGTTTGAGGATTTGCGCTGGGGTGTGAGCTCGCTGGCCTTTGGTCAACGCGGCAAGTTTTTGGTCGGTGGGCGTCCCGATAACGCCCTGACAGTATTCGATGTTGAAGGGAAGAGTATTGCCGGCGAACGCGAAAAACTCGAAGGTTTGCAGAGTGTCGTTCAATGCATCTTCACCCCTGATGGAACACGACTGATTGCGGGTGGTCGGACGGGACAGATCACCGTGTTCGATGTCAGCCGCGAAGGTTTGCTCAAAGAGTCTGGTCAGTTCGCTGGACATTCAAGCGAAATCACGAGTTTGACCGTGTCGTCGGACGGCAAATATGTCCTGAGTGGCGAGCAAGCTAGAAAAGCGCGCTACTGGGAACTGGCCACTGGTCAGGAGCAGACTTTGCTGGACGGTTTTAAGGGAGCGGTGAAGGCGGTTCACTTGTCTCGCAATGGTCGCGTTGCGCAGGCGACGGATGGCGAGCGGTTGGTGGAGTACGATTTGCAGCGCAAAAGTTTGACTCGCGAGCGTCCGCTCACACGTTCCTGGTCTGCTGGCCAGGCCGCCGCGTTTGCGCCGGACGGCGAAATGATCGCCGTCGGAGACAGCTATCACATCCGTCTGTGGAATTTAAAGACCGGTCGAGAGCTCAAAACTCTCGAGGGGAACGAGATTCAGTGGTCCATGGTTTTTTCGCCTGACGGAGCGACCTTGTTGTCGGGAGGGAATGCCAAGGTAAGTATTTGGAACGTGGCCAAGACGCAGCGAATCTTCGTGCAGAACACCTCGGGGACCGGCTATGTCCAATCGCTTGCCATTTCCGACGACGGCCAGTTGTTCGCCGCCCCAGGTTCCTCGAATCGGCAGTTGCATATCTATCAATTGCCCTAGCCTACTCCTTGCAGGAGGATCGACTCAAGTTGAGGCGTCTTTTCAGGATGTGGACTAAAACAGAGCACCCGTCCGTCACCAAATTCTCCCGCAGCGATCGCGGTCGTTCCCGGCATGACTCCCGTAGGTGCGCCATTCTTTGCAACTTCACCGACGTACGTTGCTAAGGAACGGAAATCTGGGACAGCCGGGTCTTCAGCAGGTGCCAGGAGGGGACCTTGGTGGTAGTAGATAACTTACCTTCACGGATATCCGCGGCCGTAATTTTCTCAGCCACGAGTCCCTTATCGCCCCCTAAGACTTTGAACAACTGCTGGGTAGAGCTAACTCCCTGGTCGACGAATACGGCAACCCGCAGCGGCAAATGTGGCGAGAGCGGTGAGAGCGATGAGAGATTTCAAAGTGGTCGCCAAAAATCGCCAATAGCAACAGCCAGCCCATCGAGTCTAAACATCTGGTGGATCGCATCGGTATCCCTATTACTTACGCAAAGTCGAGTTATGGCGAAAAGTTCTCAACCTTGAATTTAGCCGCTTATCCCGGCGGTTCAAGAATGTCGCTGACGGGCTGGTACAATAAGTTGAAAATGAGTCACGCGGGTTCGAAGCCAGAAGAATTTAAAGCTAGATGAACTTGAGACAAACTTTGTTTAGATCTGTAACGTCACTTTTGATGGCGGCCACGGTTTGGGGAATGACCGCCGCGCAGTATGGTGGCGTGCTCGATTCGGATCTAGATCGGGCAACGTTCAACCCGGATAAATTTACTTTTGTGCGCATCGTTTATGACAGCTTGGGAGGCAATGGCGAAGCCTGGTATCAAGGTGATCGAGGCTGGACGCCGCGCTGGGCGACCGATCATCCTGACGGCGCTAAGAATTTGACCTGGCGTTTAAATCAGCTCACGACCATCAAAGCCAACGAAGGAACGCTGCTGCTGCGTTTGACGGATCCGCGACTGTTCGATTTTCCGTTTATCTTTATGAGCGATCCGGGCTGGCAAGAACTCAGCCGTGACGAACGGCTGGCGCTCCGTCGCTACCTGGAGAACGGCGGCTTTTTGTGGGTCGATGATTTCTGGGGGCAAGCCGAATGGGATAACTTGGTGCGCAATACTTTGGCTGAGTCACCGGGTTGGATGTGGATCGATATTCCAACTGATCATCCCATTCTGAACATGGTTTACCCATTAAAATCTTGCCCGCAGGTTACGGCATTTCAGTTTTACAGGCGCAGTGGCGTAACCTACGATCCACCTTTTGTTCATAAACTGCCACATGGCGGAGTTGCCGACATGTCCGTGGTGCACTTTCGTGGTCTGATTGATCCAGCCGGTCGCCTCGCGGGTGTGGCAACGCACAACACAGATATCGCAGATGGCTGGGAACGTGAGGGGGAAGACGAAGAATTTTTTCAACGATTTTCGATTAAGGCGT
>JBBQRC010000006.1:0-24479 GCA_038215215.1 Pirellulales bacterium | reverse complement strand
GAAATCGAAGTCGCGAAGCAAAATGTCGAACAACTGGCGGCCGGTTACAACGAAAAGTTTGCTGACTTTAATGCTGCTCCTAGCAATGGAATGGACGCAATGTTGTTTAAAGAACTAACAGCTCTTAAATCAAAATTTGAGCGGCAACAAAATGCGTTACTGAAACTTCAAAGTGAGCTTCTTGCGAGCAGGGATGTTCGGCAGCATTGTATCGACGCGGTAAAGCTGGCTTCTGAGTCAGACGAGTATCCGAACCTGCGATACAATACTTGCTGCTTGGCGTTAAGGATCTACTTGCTGTCACCAAACAACGAATTCGAAGTCGAATTGGAAGAGCAGACGAGCTGGTCTTTAAAGCAGGTCGCGGAAACAGCTTGCAGAATTGGAATCCTGCAACGACGCAAGATTTCGAATGACCAAGTCTTTGGCGAAGATCGTCAAGAACTTTTCGACCGCTATCGTGACGGATTCGACCTAGCTGTCGAGTTTGGTGTTCTGAAAAATGATTTTGAATGGGCAGCGCAAATCGCAGCGCAAACATCTAACCAGTCAATCGTCGACCTCAAGACTCAAACCGACACCGCAGCGGCAGCGGATCAAGTCCTGGAGTTGACGCCACTGCCCCACGTCCCTTTTGTATCTTTCTTTGTTGGGTATTCAAAGACACACGTTTTTTGGAGAATTGCCGACGGCGACACAAAGATTCATCATCACGAAACTGCTATCGCTAGGTCGGATGTGGTGAATTGGACTGAGAAATATGCAGCAGACTGCCTGTTCCATCGGAAGCCAGCAGCTGCAGTCGCATTCGGGAATGCCGTAAAACTCTGCGACGTTTTGTTTTGCCCGGAGTTGCGTTCGGATTTAATGGCTCGATCAGCCACGGAAAGTTGCGTGTACGTGGTCCCGCATGGTCCGCTGTTTCAATTGCCACTCGACACATTACCGATCGGAGGAACTCCAGAGAAAGGAGTGTTCCTGATTGATGAATGTCCCCCGTTGGTCTATTTACCCACTTCAGTACCAGCCGTCGCTGGCGAGTCCTCAAAGACGAGGACGTTTCATTCAGCACTTCTCACGGTTCAACCTGGCTCAGACGTTGGCAAGGAGTCCACGGAAATCTTCTTAATGTTCAAGGATTACGGTTCAACGCGATTGAATCCTATGATGCAAAAAGAAATTCTACCGGGACTGAATAAGTCCCACTTCGAGAGTACCGGTAAAGCCCTGCTCGTTGAAATGGAGAAAGGTTATCGCTTCGTTCATTTCGGATGTCACGGTCAAGGGAAAAATGGTGGAGATAAAGATCCGACAGAAACGCTGATCCAAGGAGCAAACTTGCAGCTATGGGGGAAAAATAAATTAAGCGTATCAGACTTGCTCAATCATTTTTCAGGCGTCGGAAGGACTCCGCTAGCTGCGGAATTGGTTTTCCTAAGTGCTTGCGAAACACAGGTTGCTGATGCTAAATCGCTTCGTTTTGGGGGCAACACTGTCAAAGCCATGGGAACCGCTTTCTTGATGATTGGCGCAGATAATGTGATCGCTTCTCATTGGGAAGTAGCCAATGACTCGACGACAAAACTAGTTATTGAATTCATGAATTCGGACAATCTACGTCATTCAAACGCACCGCCCACTACCGAGCAGTACGCGATCCTTCTACACAAAGCTCGAAAGACTGTCAGGGAAGATTTCAACAGCCCATACGATTGGGGGCCATTCACCCTCTCAACGTTCCTAAAGAGTTTCAAGCCGTAATCTACTGTTTTGCCTCAGCTGAAACCCGAACGTTTGGTTTATCGAGTTAATCTACGAGCTAAATTGTCATCGTCCACTTACGCGGCATCACGTGTTCAATAACCAGCTTCCCTCGCATGACTCGCTCGC
The DNA here is from genome assembly GCA_038215215.1 of Pirellulales bacterium. Classification (GTDB taxonomy): domain Bacteria; phylum Planctomycetota; class Planctomycetia; order Pirellulales; family Pirellulaceae; genus Aureliella. Next base: position 22,589 of record JBBQRC010000006.1, on the reverse strand, counting down.
CGCCCAGCCCCGTCTTGGTGCCGATCCAGCCGCGAAGGTGATCCTCGATGGATTCTATGACCATGCGCAATCGACCACGCCCAAGTCGCCGATACGCTGGTAAAACCTGCAGTTCCTCGCGTACCTCGTCATCGTCAGGCCAATAGCGACTGTCACTCTTCTGGTTTGCGAAAAACGATTCGATCTCGTCACCTATCGTTGAGCAATCTTTATCAAGAAGGAAACGAATCAGTTCCGCCACGATCTGGCTGTAGCTCTTGGTCGTGGCTCGAAGAAGCGGTGCGTCACGCTCGGGTTTCGCTTTCCGTTCCCCCGCCTCGAAACTGCGAGTTTGTCGTGACGCGACTTGCCGTTGCACTTCGCCAAGCTCCACCCGCGAGCATCCGCAGCCGATTTGCAAATGTCGACCTGGACTTCGTAAGACTCAACTAGGTACGGCTGCCCCGCGACTGCCGAACATAGATGGCCGCAGGTTTGGATAGCGGTGGATGGTTCATGCGCTTAATTGTGCTGCCTCCAGCCACCGGCACAATTGCCTAGGGAAATACGCGTTCAAAACAGTCGAGATGTCGACGCGATCAGCCTCACCAACGACGGTCGCCGAACAAAAAGCCTCACGATCGATCAAGGTGGAGGTGATTTGTCTCGTGTTTTCTCTGCTAGAGAATCAATAGACTCCATTTGCGACGTACTGCGATTTGCAGTACAATTTAGCAATTGGCTTAATCACAACGGAGCACGGGATATGAAGAAAACTAGTTCACTGATGGTCCGTCTGGACGAGGAGTCGAAATCGCTTCTGGCGTCGGCGGCGGAACTTCGGCAGATCAGTGTCAGCGATTACGTCCGTTCGATCGTCGTTGGTCAAGCCAAGCGAGAACTTGCGGCGGCTCAGTCGCAAACCATCGCCATGACCCAGGACGAACAGATACAGTTTTGGAATGCGATTTCAAAAGTGCCCAAGCCCACAAAGGCCCAAAAAGAACTCGGCAAGTTGATGCGGGGAGAAGCTTGAACGGGCCTCGATTCCCCGATGGCTGGCGTTTCGAGGTTCTCAGCAAATCGCACAACCGCAGCGGGTTCGATTCGGGACAGGATGCGGTCGATGCGTGGGTAAAGAAATCGGCGTTACAAAGTCAAAGCAAGCATCTCAATGCCACGAAAGTATTGCTTGACGCAGACAATCATCTCGTCGGCTATTACACACTCGCGACATCGCAGATAGATTTCTCCGATCTACCTGTTGAGCTCGCGAAGAAGCTCCCGCGCCGGAATTTGCCTGTCGGTGTATTGGCTTGGCTTGGCGTCGACAAGTCCTTCCAAGGACGCGACATTGGTCAGCGTTTGCTTGCGACCGCGTTAATGGACTGTTTTCAGGCGAGCCAAACATTCGCGTTCATCGCGATCGTACTGGACTGCATCGATACCAACGCAAAGTCCTTTTATCAGCGATTCGACTTTGCCGAATTGCCAGGCTATCCGATGCGTTTGTACTTGCCCTTCAAACTGCTCGAAGCGATGGCGTCCATTACCTGGGTTATGTGATCGCGGGTGATTTTCGTGTCTTGGGGCCGTTTTCTTTGTTTCTTCGTATCTCTGCCGTTGCCGGGGAACTGGGTCTTTTCTGTGTCCTTGGCATTGGAGAAGCGAGGCCAGCATTCGAAGGTGATTTGGCGGCTTTGTTCGTTGAATCGGACGATGCCGTAACCGTCGGCGCGCTGGCGTTCGTCGTTGATGTCGGGCGGGTTGGCATAGGCCATCATCGAGAGTTTGTTGCCCAGGCCGCAACTCCCCACGATGAAACGCACCGGAGCGTCGATGGCTCCACTTGGCAAGGTCTTGAACGAACAGTTCGGGCCGACCTGGGTCGTTGTCTCAGTCCCATTGTCGTGACCCATGTCAAGCTTCGCTGCATGGAATCGGCGATGTGTTGACAGGATTTCCCTTCGTCATATCGAAGCCGCACGACGCTGGCTGACTGTGGTTGCAAAATCTTCACGCACTCTCGCAGAGCCAACAGATCGACTGCGGGTCCACCGTCTTCGGCGTCGGCCATCGCCTCACCGACACGTAGCCGTAAGGCATGGCCGTAGCCTTCAAGATTCCGCGACTCCCGCCGCTGCCGTTCCAGTTCAGTAAGAATAAAATGCTTACAGATGACACAGAGCCAGACGCCGAAATCCCGTTCGCCCTGGTACTCATTCAACTTTTCAAAGGCGCGAATGAACGTCAGTTGAACGACGTCCCGCACGGCATTTATATCGGGTAGTCGATGGGCAGCGTAACCGAGCAATATTCCCTGATACTGCCGGATCACCGCCTCATAGGCATCGAGGTCGCCTTCCCGGATACGTTTTATCGTTTCTTGCTGCATTTGGCCATTTTCTCAAGATTACTTCGATATCAGAAGTAGGGTCTGAATCTGTGTTTGTCACAGCTCTTTTCAATTTCTCTTCGTTTTTTACTGGGTCATGGGACGTGCGTCGACCGTTTTGCCTAAATAGATTTGAGAGGGAGACCACATCGATTCCCTCGCTGGTTTTTCCATGTAGTCAGAACCAGCGACGCTTTTTCCATTGACTCTATTCCGACTAGAGGCGATCAGCCGAACGATCCTGCGTCGGTTCGCTTTCGATCCATAGCCGAAATTTTGCTGCGCTGCATCCAGCGATGTGTGGTTGCAGATCGCGATTTGATTGACGAAATAATCGCGGTTTCGGCGAAGCTCAAACCTGTTTTGGGTAATCTCGGAGACTCTTTACCCGATCCGCTTGATTTCGTTCTCGACAAGCCCCTCTCTGTGTCCGACGTCTCCAAAACGCTGGGTTTTGGCGAAGCCCAAGAAATTCAGAAGTGTCACACCTTGAGGGATCTCCAGGTCAACGCCGCTGAGTCGTGGCTGCGGACGTGCGAGTTATACGTCAATGAACTAGAAGCAATCCCGAGCCAACTGAGGGCCGACTGAGCAAACCCAATTTTTTCGCTGTGACTTCTGCATGCATCCGCCTTGGCATCGCTCCGGACTACCTCACTTCTTGGACTCGATTGAGAATCACCAAGCCAACGTTTTGGTTCTATAGGAACTCAGAAGGCGACGAAAGAGTCGCCGCCCGCAAGATTAACATCGATCTCGACAACGGCGTCACGCAAACTCCCCCTCTTCGGCGGAGTCGTCAAGAAGATCTTCGGCCTGGAGATTTTGGATTGACGATTTTAGATTTGGTTTGAAAAGGCCGTTTTTCCCCCAGGTTGAGTGGGGTAATTGACGATGCCACGTGTGGGCCGTACTTGGTAAAATTTAGGAGTAAACGATGAGAATTCATCCCAACAAGTCACGAGGAATCACCTTTGAGTGCGATGGAGCAGACGCCTGATTTTGCCAGTCCGCCGATCGTCGAGTTCGTGTTAGGGGCTCAGTTTGCGCCACTTGAGAACTTTACTACCGGACACTTTGGCTTGTTCTGGGAGCGTTTGGGGCGAGAGGAATGGCCAATTCCAGGCGAAGAACCTCCGTTGGACCCCAAGTTCGAATTGTTCGATGCTCCTCGTTGGCGAATGGCTCGGAATCTGCAATTTAAGTTGCAGCCCGGGTTCCAGCCGGGCCGCTTTACGCTTCAAAATTCCGATCGCGATCGGATGATTCAACTGCAGGACACGCGCTTGCTGTTGAACTGGCGAAAAAGAACGAGTGGCACTGAGGTCAAGTATCCCAGTTACAAAGTTCTTATCGGTGAGTTCGAGAAACGGTTCGCGCTTCTGGCGGAGTTTGTGGCTGAGCACAATTTGGGGGAATTGCAACTCAACCAGTGGGAAATCACCTATGTCGATTCGTTCCCACAAGATGAGTTGTGGCAAAGCCCAGCCGACTGGCAACGGATCCTCCCGGGCTTGTTCGGAACACTTTCGACGACGACTCGATCAGAGTTATCCCTTGAGCATCGTGCTGCCGAGTGGAGCTATGAGATCAAGCCAAAGAAAGGCCGCCTGCATGTCAACGCTCAAGTGGGTTTTTTAACAGAGTCTGAACGGCCAGCATTACTGTTGAACATCACGGCTCGAGGGCCAGTTGGCGGCAACGGAGTGGCCTCGCTTAGGGAAGGTCTTGACTTAGGACATTTAGTGTCGGTGAGAGAATTCTTGGCGATGGTAGATCCAGAAATCAAAGCGATGTGGGACCAAAAACAATGAGTACGGTTCTTGAAACAAATCAAGCAGCGTTAATGGGACGTGAGCAATACAAGGTGAATCCCAGAAACGCGACGACAAGCACTGCATACGTTTCGGATGCATTCGACCGAATGCAATGGGAACGTTGCTTCGAAGTGCTGCGCGAGATTCGATCGTACGAATACGATTGGAATGATGAAGGTGCGGAGCCTTTAACAGAAAATGTCCTTGCGATAGCCTTTCAAGTAGCAAAGATGCTGCGAGCGAATCTGCAGCCAGCTCCCACCAAGTCTTTAGCAACCGAAGACGGCCATTTGATCTTCATTTGGGATGAAGGCGTTGAATACTCTGAAGTAGAAATTGATCGAAGGCTTTGCTGCACTGTGCGTAAGATTCGCCCAGGGGCAAAGCGAGCCGAGTCGGCAGAGTTCAATCCCTTTTCGCCAGTTGTCTAATTAAGTATGGCGCCGAGGGGACTGCTCTACATGAAGGACCAAGGAGCCCCGATTACTGATGATGAGTGGCTTTTGCGCCGCGTTCATGCAAATTGGTTCATCTCGTTAGATCCACTCAGAATCAATCCGTACGCTTTCAAGCCTCAGATTGGCGGCGACTTCCCGGACACCTCTGGCATTAGTTTCTATCGGCAATCTTGCGTCGTCGATTAAAAAGATATTCTTGCTAAGGCAGACGAGCCCAAACGACCTAAGTATGGAATCGTTCGTCTGTCGGTGGCATTTCTTACTTCGCTAGGGCTGAATGTCAAACGTGACGATGATGCACCAATTGTGTTGGGACACGTCATCATGCCAGGCATCAATTCAAATGATTATGCTGAAGACAAGAATTCTGTGCTTCCAAAAATGAAATGCCTGTCAGACTACGTGAATGAGCACCGGGAGTTTCTTCGCTTGCCGTCCGAATGATCGACATGATTTTCCATCCAGTCGCAAATCCAAAATCCAAGAAAACCTAGCTGACCTCACGCCTTCTATTTGTCATTCGTCACTACCCCTCGATCGCGCGCGATCATCCTTGGCCGGAGTCGGCTCGCTTCCGCTTCGCGACTTGGACATCAACTTCATAACTCGTGCGTGTAATTGTTCCCGATCGATCTTACTTAGTCGGTAGTGGTTGCTGTAGTACAGACAACCGCATCGAGGGCGGAGCCTGGCTTAGAATTAGTCGATAAATTGCGGTCACACCATTCGCAACTCGTTGGCTTTGGGTTGCTAGAAACCGCGGCTAACGCCGTGCGGCTAATAGAAAGTGGACACTTAATGATCGAATGATCCTTAGCGAGGTTGATGCGGGCGCGGGGCATTGAGAACGGGTAACTTGGGAAGCACGCGTTGCGTATCGAGTCCGCTGGCGGTCAGTAAACGGCTGATGCCGACCATGAGGCGATGCCATTCTTCGAGTAATTCCGGAACTTCAAAACGGCCCGCTTCGGATCGCCCCAATCCGCGCTCACTGACGGACACACTACTTTCGAGATGCATTAATGCTTCCAGTACCAAGTGATCGCGACGGTCCTGCTCGCTCAACGTCACGTCTTCGTAAATCCAAACATGGACGGCCAGAGTTTGATCGAGTAGTTTCAGTGCTGCGTGGCGGGCTGTCAAAGCGGTGACAACGAGTGCATGTGAACCACAGGTAGCATAGAATTTTGACATAGGAAAAAGGACTTTCTTAGCGGATCATGTTGTGAACGTATCGAGTGCGGATGAAGAATTTTCAGCTCGCAGCCCAGTGACTCGTAGCCCAGTGAGTCGTAGCCCAGTGACCTGTGGTCGCCGCGCATGAGTATCGAAGGGGAACGTGACACGTTAGGTCACCGAACTTCAGGAATTCTGCTTTGAGGGCTGTTTTTGCATGGATTAGTCGTTGTCGAATAACTGTTGCAGGCGAGTTAACGCTACCATCAATTGATGCCATTGGACGACCAGCTCAAAAGTGTCCAGCTCAACAGTCTGCTCGTTATCGAATCCCACTTCGCTTAACTGCACGCTGTTACCTAGCACCATCACACCCTGCACAATCGCAACGTCCCCTTTTTCTTGCGGAGTCAGTTCGACGTCTTCATAAACCGGCATCACCTGCTGCATGGCACGGTGCACCACCCACAGCGCCGCCTTCTCGCAGTCATCGGCAGAAATTACCGTGCGAATCGTACCGCTTTGAACATAGTATTTGGCCATGGACAACATCCTTGATTTAAAAAACGATTAGGGGAGTCTAAGGCAGGCACCACTGCCTGACAGAATGATTTATCGCAGGACCCTGGACAACTTAGGTCACGCGCATCCAGAATTCGAAAAATTATCGAACAGCCATCTGGGCCCGAGATATTCCCGACAAAAACCACAACTTTCGCATTACAACCGTCTCCATGAGCACGTTTGAAAAGGGTCTCAAGTTAGCCATCGTCACCGCGTTCCATTGCCTGCAATTGGGATGTGACCGAACGGAATTCAGTCAGCCGCAGCGCTATGAAATCGCCTCCGCTAGCATGTCACCGCGTTGGCAAGGCCCTCACTTCATGGCGACCTGTACAACCTGTAAGCGAACCGAAGCCATCGCTTGCGATGCTTATGATCGCCTCATCCCCACGCGCTGCTTTCGCTGTGGCGGGTTGTGCGAGGTCGGTTCGAAAATATTCGCCGGGGACGTGGTGCGGGTGCATGCCTTGCCAGAAGACGAATCGCCACAGCGATTTGATGTCGTCGTGCAACGTCCGCCAACCTCTGCGTCCGGTCCACTGCAAGTCAAGCGAGTTTGGGGCTTACCCGGCGAAAATGTCGAGCTGCGAGACGGAGAACTCTGGATCGATGGAAAATTATTTCAGAAGTCGTTGTCGCAATTTGCTCAAGTGGCGGTTCTGCTTAGCCATTGGCCTGGCGATCCGCATCAGCATTGGTGGAGACAGACGGGCGAGGGGGGTGTCGCAAAACCGCTGAACGATCCCCCTCAGGCTGGTCCGATCAGACTTCAGTCGGGCGAGCAACTGTCTTTTCGTTATCACTATCCCAGCCGTAGCCTCGAACCAGCAGTGCTTGGGCCCTCGCGCATCGTGGATGACTACGTTGCAAACCAAAATAACACGGCTAGGCTACACGAGGTCCATGACCTTTTGTTCGCCATTGAGCTGGCAGGACCAGCTAGCGGCAGTTGGTCTGTTGAATTTCGAATCGAAAGGGCTAGCTACCTTCTGCAGGTCTCACCACCCTCGGTTTCTGTGCCGCCCAGTAACGTTTTCAGTCATCCGCGGGCGAACCGTGCCATTCAATGTCGCCAACGTCTGGTAGCGGCGGTTTGCGACGGCAGGTTATTGGGGACCTCGGATGTGGATTCCTGCGTGTGGCATTTTCAAGCCAGCGACGTGGATCAACCTCGCACGTCCCCGTCCGAATCGCCCAGTCTGGGTGATGCTCGGGTCGCACAGGTGGTAGTGCGTACAACGGATGAAATAAGAATCACGAAAGTGGCGATGGCCCGTGATCTCTGGCTGGGGCCGCGTGAAAGCCACCGAGTTACCTGGTCACAACCGAGCCGTCCTGCTGCAGGCCTTTTTTTACTAGGTGACAATCTTCCCATTTCGATTGATAGCCGAGCCGATGAATTTGGTCGCTGCGGGCGGAGACAATTGATTGGTCGGGTTGATAACAAGCCCTTGATGAGCTGGATTAATGAGGTCGTAAGCCTCAAGAAAAGCCGTTGATTCAGTTTGACCGACCGGCAGCTTCGACCTACGTTTCACTATCATTCGCCCCAACGGGTGGAACTTTTCCGGAGATTCCAAACTTTCGGCCTAAAATTCCATGCAACCCACATCTTTGAACTCTCCTTTGACTGACCCTGGGCAGCCCCCCGCGCTTCCAGTCGCTGCCGTGGCACGGCGCAAATCGGAATCGCTGGAAGACCGCATGATCAAATCTCGCCTCGGAGTCTATTCAGCGTTGTTTTTGGCGCTACGGGTGAAACATCCTCCCACTGCCGCCCACTGTTTGCGGGTGGCGCTGGGGTGCTCGAAGTGGGCCGCCGTGCAGGATATGGATGAAGAGGAGCGGAGCTTGCTTGAGGTCGCGGCCCTGTTGCACGATATCGGCAAACTGGGGGTGCCCGATCGAGTTCTCCAAAAGTCCGACACACTTGTTGGGAACGAACAGACGCTGTTGTCATTACACAGTGAATTGGCGGTTGAGCTACTAAGTGGTGCAGCGGCGAGTCCCGCTTTATTGACAATTATCCGCAGCTACCGCACCCGTTTCGAGAGTAGTTGTTTTACGACAGAACCCATTGCAGCCCACCAGTCCAAGGTGCCGCGGGCGGCGCGAATGATTGCTATCGTGGATGCGTTCGATGCCATGATTACCGAACAACCGTTTCGAAAGGCGATGAGCCGCGAGACGGCCATTGCGGAGCTGTTTAATCAGGCTGGTTCTCAGTTTGATCCCGCCTTGGTCAAGCAGTTCTCGCTGCTAATCAACCAGCCAAATTCAGCCCTGGAGATCGCTGTCGGGAAACGGTGGCTACATGAATTGACGCAACAAGGTACGCCAGGATTCGGCGAGGATAGCGAGCCTGTTGCAAGCGGCGCGATGCAGAACATCATCGACACGCTCTACCACCGGCGGCTATTAGAAACGATGACTGATGCGATCGTTTATGTGGATAGCGAAGGACTCGTAGTGTCCTGGAATCATGCCGCGGAAAAACTAACGGGACGATCCGCGGGCGCGATGTTGTATCAACACTTGAGTGCAAAAACTATCGGGCTCAAAGATGCGGTTGGGAAACCGCTGAGTGATGACGATTGCCCACTACGCCAAGCCTTGCAGTCGCAAGTCGCAGGTACGTTCAACTTGCGATTACAAGAGGGCGACAAGCCGGAAATTCAAGTTGCATTGCACACCCTGCCGGTCCTCGGCAAGTATCGAGAAGTTTGCGGCGCCATTTACATCATTCGCGATGCCTCGGTGCAAGCACTGCTCGAAGAACGCGTCCAAAGTTTGCAAGAAATTGCAACCACCGACCCATTAACGAACATCTCCAATCGCGCCGAGCTGAATAACCACCTGCCCGATTTCGTCACCAACCACATCAGTTTGGATCAACCTGGTAGTTTGATTATCTGCGATATCGACCACTTTAAACGTATCAATGACACCTATGGTCATCAAGCAGGCGATGAAGCCCTGATCTTGTTTGCAAAAGTGCTGAAACAACTGGCCCGCGATGGCGACTTGGTGGCTCGTTACGGTGGCGAAGAGTTTGTGTTGCTCTGCGCTAAATGCGATAACACCTCGGCAACAAACCGCGCCGAGGAGATTCGTCGAGTCGTCGCCTCGACCCCAATCCCATCCCTCCGAAATAATTGCATGACGGCAAGTTTTGGAGTCACCGAAATTCAAAACGGCGATAATGACGAAACACTGTTAGCGCGAGCTGACCGGGCGTTGCTGTTGGCAAAAGATACCGGTCGTAACCGCGTCGTCCAATTAGGCGCAGGCTTACAACCCCAAGAGGAATCGTCGACGCAAACGAAATCAAGCTGGTTTAGTTGGTTGAGAGCTGCCGAGATCAAAGACTCGTTGATCGAGAAGCAGTATTTGACGGCTGTGCCCAAAGAAATCGCTGTCGAGAAACTTAGCGGATTCGTCAGTGACCATAAAGCCGATGTTCTCCACGTCGATGGGGAACGGGTGGCCATCTGCTTCAAGGCGCGCTCGATGGCTTCCGCACGACGATCCTGTGACCGTCCCACAGATCTGTTAATGGACGTCCTGATCGAACAAGTGGAAGTAAGGCTCACCGGTCGCATCAAAGGACTGAGCGTGCAGACGCGGTTCAAGATTAAGATTCAGGCTGCCAAGGCTCGTGATCGAAGATTGGCAAGTTCACTCAATCAAGCTAATCAATTGTTATCCAGCTTTAAAGCTTATCTGCTCGCGCAAGATATTACCGATGAATTGCGAGCTCAAATCATCGAACCCCGCTAGGACGGCCAGTAATTTCAAGGCACCGGGTTGTCAGGAACAAGTTTTGCCTCTATCGTGCACGGGGGATTTGCACATCTTTACCAGCAGATCCTCAGCATCCATCGACCACCAGGAGGACGAAAATATGGCGTTCCAGCTACCCTCACTACCTTATGCATACGATGCTCTCGAACCACATATCGATGCTAAGACAATGGAAATTCACCTCACCAAACACCATCAAACCTACGTCACCAAGCTCAATGAAGCGGTCGCGGGCACCCCAATGGAAGCCAAGACCGTCGAGGCACTAATCTCGGATTTGGCCAGCGTGCCTGACGATAAGCGGATGGCGGTACGGAACCACGGAGGCGGACACGCCAACCATTCGATGTTCTGGACATCGATTGGTCCCGGCAACGGTGGCGTTCCTTCAGGTTCAATTGCTGCAGCCATTGACACCTCCTTCGGCTCGTACGACAAGTTCAAAGAGGTCTTCGCCGCGGCCGCCGCCGCGAGATTTGGCAGCGGTTGGGCATGGTTGGTTGTCAATGATGGCAAACTTGAAGTCAATTCGACGGCCAATCAGGACAGCCCGCTGATGGGCAAAGCCATCGCAGGGGCCGCTGGCACCCCTCTGCTGGGACTGGATGTGTGGGAGCATGCCTACTACCTCAAGTACCAAAATCGCCGACCGGATTACATCTCCGCTTTTTGGAATGTGGTCAACTGGCATGTTGTGGCTGATCGATACAAAGCCGCTCAATAAGCTTGCCCAGAGGAGTAGAGCTGAAGGTCGCGGCTAGTGCGACCCTGTTGGGCAATTTACGTTGCCTGCCCTTGTTGTTACATGGCTAATAGCTAGTAGCTAATGGCTAAACACGACTCCCTTTTTCTCTGGTGCCGCAGTTCAAAGTTTGCTAGTCTCCTGCCGGGTTGCCGCGCTGCGCGATATTCACTCGCGCCAGGTGGCCTCGCAGGAGCAATGTTGCATGGCAAGGTCAAGGCGAAAATACCGACGGTCCTCCTCGCAAAGAGTGGCCAGCTTGGTTGCATTGGCGCTGCCAGCACCGATCCAACGTGTCGCCGACACACGGCTTGGTCCGATGTTGATATTCATTGCTGTTCCCGCCATGATCATTTTTGGCCTATTGCAAGTCAATTGGCAAAACGGGACGCCGCATCTCACCATTAACTCGGATAAAGCCCAAGAGATCCGCGAAGTAGCCAGGAATCGACTCAACGAAATCGATTCACGAGGCGCGTTGCAGCACCTCGAACAAACCGCCGTGGATGCGTGGAACACCGCGCAGGGGCGAGCCGTGCAGTCGGGCTATTCATCACCCCAGTTCAACAATCCCAACGCCGGACCGTTCGCTTACGGAACTCAGTCGGGACAAGTTGCGTCCGGATCAACCAGTGCACCGATCGCGTTTCCATCGACCAAGCCCAATCAGAGTTATCAGCAACCCAATTTCACGAACAGTGGTCCCGTCACGAACTGGAGTGGCTCGACGGGCTACGGTGCTAGTCAAAGTAGCGTAACCACCACCGCCAGCCCTCAAGCTAACACCCTCGCTTACCAGCAACAGTTACAGCAGCAACAACTTTACCAACAACAGCTTTACCAAAAGCAACTCTACGACCAACAGCAGTACCAGCAACAGCAGTACCAGCAACAGCAGCTTTTCGAACAGCAACGCTACCAGCAACAGCTCTATGAACAGCAACTGCGGCAGCAGCAACCATCGGCCCAGTCAACGTGGCAGCCGCAGGCCAATCCAACTTATGCACAGCAGTACGATCAATACGGTCGCAGCGTGGCAGTGCCCAGCGGCAACGCGACCCAAAATACCATCAATGCTTACGGCGGTTTCCCAAGCAACAACTCGGGGCGATATTAGTCGATGGCTTCCTTAGGGCCGGATCGATACGACTTGATATCCGATACCCCAGGTTCCTTTCCCGCTCAGAAATGCACGTACGCAATACTTGCCACGTGCGAGTTCAGGTGGAATATTCAACTCGGCAGTGAACTCTCCGATTGTGATCGGAACTCTTGTCTCGCAGATTACTCTCTGATTGGCCGACTCGTACTTCCCCTGTGTAATGGTGCGATTGGCGAGTTGCGGTAAGAAGGCATCAAGCTGCGGCAAATTGGGCTTCGTTTGCTCGCGACGATACGCCAGTTCGACTACCAACTGCCCAGCCATTTGGCTGGAACCACATACTTGTAATCGATCACCAGGTTTGCATTGGGGCAATTCGAGCAGTTCCAAGGTGCTGGGGTAATTGAGCTGTAGTAGCGGATCTCCGATCAAGTTCATCATCCATACGTGCTCTTGTCGCTCGGCTGCCAAATTGTGCCCCTCGGGACTCAGCGCACTGGCCAGCGCGCTCAGCAACGCAGTCTGATCGGCGGGCATTGATTGTGCGGGTTCATCCCTAGTAGCTGTCGGAGCTGACTGGTCTGACCGCTGTTCCATCATTCTGCGTTTGGCATTCAGCACGACTTCACCAAGCGTCGGCGTGTGTTGTTCGAAGCACTCCGAAAGCATGCCGTTGGCGAGCATGGCCAAACCGTACGGGCCAGACACTCGCGATGCGCCGAGGGCGGCCACAGGTCCTCGCGGATGCAACACCAATTGTTCAGCGAGAGAATCCTCCACCGCATCAAAGGCGCCCGTGTAGCAAGCCAGGAAAATCGCGATGGGGGAGTTTTCCTGCACGTTGATTTGTGGCAAATGTTCGTGAGTGAGTATCGGGAGCCATTGATTATCGCATCGTAGGTAATCAAGGTTTTGCACGTGACCGTGGCCGATGTAGACCCAAAACATGCCACCCTGATTGAGTCGCTGAACGGCGACTTCGCTGAACCGCCAGGGGTCAGGACAATAGGGACTCTGCGGGCTAGCTTGAGTCATTGTCAGATCGGCCCAACCGGGAATGCGGTCGGACAGGAATCGCCGGGTGGTCATTTCAATAACGCCGTCAGCTAAAGCACCAAAGCCACCTACGCCGGCAATGACATGGACATCGCGCCGCCAGCGGTTCACATCTTGAAGTCGCTCAAAAGCCATGGTTCGCGCCAACACGCTGGCCAACTGCTCGGGGCTGTCGGCGGGAATACGACCCACCGCCACGTCGGGCACATCATCACCGTCCAAATCGCCATAGGCATTGTCCGAAGCGATGCTTTCGTCTCCGCCAAGCTTCACCATCGCGGTACTTGGATAATAATTCACCGGAACAGCAATTTGTTGATCGGGCAAGACTCCCACATCGCTCGCCAGCAAAATGAATTTGAGCGACATGGGATGCGCCTCGGCGATCGTACGGATCGATTGGCGGATTGTTTCTACCGATCGAGCTGAATCGAGCTCGTGAACAATATGCCCTTGACCTTGTCGATACGTTTTCCACTGTGCGAGTGCCCCGGACCACGCGGCAGGCCGGACCACGATGACATCCGCGCTGTGCAGCGGGGGAGCCAAGCAGGCGAACGCCAGCAGGCATATCCAGCTAATCAACAACAACTTCCGTGTTTTGAGCTGACTCACATTAGCACTCCGTTAAACATCGAGCCGTAATCGTAAAGGCGGATCGTTAGCTCAATCATAGTACTCAAGCGGCTTCGGGGCTATGGTTATCGCCAGCCGTCGTGAAAAATCGACACCGGTAAACGTGCAAGCCGACAACGAAAAACCACACGGGCAAGCCCGTGCCACCCTACGCCATGAAGCCTATTTTAGCGGAATTGCGCAAGCAATCCGGTGAATTGAATCAAGGCACAAACCGGACGGCTCGCGCCGTTCCGCTAAAATTCTGGCTTGGCTTAGAGGAATAGAGTTCACGGCGTAGCGTGCTACACAGGCCCCAATTTTCGATAGGGACAGAGCACTAGCTCGCCCCTTGCTAACTGGGGTGGATGGCAAATCGAGCAGGAATTTCCGGTGTGGCACCGGACTGAGCGCACACATAGGCAGCTAGGTCGGAGGCACGAGCATGCACGTCGGCCAACGGCAGTTCTAGCAATAATCCAACGGTTAATGCTGCGGTGAAGGCATCGCCGGCCCCAACCGTGTCGACGACCGTCGTCAACGTAACCGGCAGATCACTAAAATGTCCGGAAGAATCCAATAGTAGCGAGCCGGAGGAACCTCGAGTCAAAGCAATCAATCGAAGCGAAAACTGATTGAGCAATTGCTGAAGCAACTCCCGCTCGCTCCCCGCCAACTGCAACAATTCAGCCAACGCGGGTAGCTCATCATGGTTGAGCTTGAGTACATTGGCGAGCGGCAGTGAGGCGCGGAGGACTTCGTCGCTCCAAAAAGGTGGCCGCAAGTTGATATCCAGTATGCGCAGGCAGTCTGTGCGGGTGGCCGCCAGAAATCGTCGAATGGTCCCGCGCGACGTTTGGCTGCGTTGCCCCAGGGTGCCGAAACAGACCGCATCGGCGGACAGTGCTAGCGGCTGTAAATCCTCGGACCACGTCAGATTATCCCAGGCGCAGTTGGATGCAAATTCATAGCTGGCTTGACTGCTGGGGTCCAGTTTCACAAGAACTTGGCCGGTGGGCTGATCCAATCTTTGCACTGGCAGAACGTCGACATGGCGTTGCTTCAGTTCCTTGACTGCTTGGTCTCCGAGTTGATCTTTGCCCACTCCGCTAACCATACTCACCTGGACGAATTCCCCGCCCACGCCAGCGGCACTGCAGGCGAAGTTGGCAGGTGCGCCACCGAAGCGTGGTCCATCCGGAAACACATCCCAGAGTACTTCGCCGATGCCAACGATTTTTTTTCTCGCGTTCACAACTCGGATTCCTTGTAGTGGGTTTGATGATGCGACAGTCCGATAACAACAAAAAGGCCGATGCCACATGAATGTCGCAACGGCCAAAGTGAATGGAAAATTCGCATCGCGGGCAGTGCCTAGCGACGACGTCCGCCACTACCGCCGCGGTTTCCGCCCCCACCACCACCACCACTGCGACGACCACGATCGCCTCCACGGTCTCCACCGCGGCCGCCACCACCCTCGCCAAAGCCGCGTCCGCTGCCGCTGCGCTCTGGGCGTTCGCCGCGAGGTTCGCGTTCGCCACCTTCGTCATCACCACCGTCGCGATTGGCAAATTCGTCTTCGATGCCAAGCTCTTCCAATGCACGTCGCCGACTCAGTTTGACGCGGTCTTGCTCATCGATGTCGATCACGATGACCTTCATGGCATCACCGACTTTGCAAATGTCGTCGACGGTGGCAACATAGCCGCTGGACAATTCGCTGATGTGACACAGGCCATCGCGGCCGGGTAGAATCTCCACGAAGGCACCAAAGTCACGGACGCTGCTGACGATACCGTCATAGACCTTACCAATCTGCGCAGTGGCAGTGCATGCTTCAACGCGCGCCAGTGCGGCCTTCGCGCTTTCAGCATCGAAGGAAGCTACGACCACGGTTCCGTCATCGTCCACATCGATGGTCGCACCCGTATCCTCTTGGATCGAACGAATGTTCTTTCCTCCAGGACCGATCAGCAAGCCGATCTTGTCAGAGTCGATTTTCGTACGCAGCAAGCGTGGTGCGAAACGACTGGTTTCAGTGCGTGGACGTGGGATGGCGGTGAGCATCTTGCGAAGTATTTCCATGCGTGCTTCGCGAGCTTGCTTGAGCGCTGCGCGCACCACTTCTTCGCTGATACCGTCAATCTTGAGATCTAACTGAATACCGGTCACTCCTTCGGGAGTGCCAGCGACTTTGAAGTCCATGTCGCCGAAATGATCTTCGTCGCCGATGATGTCGGTCAACAAAACCCAACGTTGATCGCTTTCCTTAACCAAACCAATGCTAATCCCAGCCACCGGGTTGGACAAAGGAACGCCAGCAGCCATTAGGCCAAGAGTCGCACCGCAGACACTGGCCATTGAAGAGGAACCATTGGATTCCAAAATGTCGCTGATGACGCGAATGGTGTAAGGGAATTCTTCGTGATCGGGCAGCACGGGCGCAACACTGCGCTCAGCCAATGCACCGTGGCCGATTTCGCGACGGCCGGGGCCACGAATAGGACGGCATTCGCCTACTGAGAACGACGGGAAGTTGTAATCCAGCATGAATTTCTTGCTGTACTCTTCGACCAGCCCGTCGACCCGTTGTTCATCGCGGGAGGTACCCAGCGTGACCGTAATCAGTGCCTGCGTTTCACCGCGTTGGAAAATCGACGAACCGTGGGTGCGTGGCAGTACATCGGTTTCGCATTCGATATTGCGAAGGCTGGTGTAGTCGCGACCGTCGGGACGTGTGCCACCCAGAATCAGATCGCGGACAATTTTTTCTTCGAGCGCCTGCCATGCGGTTCCGAAGGCAGTGGCACTGATGGCTCCTTCCGCTTTGGGGTCGGGAACCACTTCGGCCAAAGCTTGTACTTTCAGCGCCTTGACAGCGTCAGCACGGGTGTGCTTGCCTTCGGTCTGCTTGGCTGAACGGAAGCGATCGTAATACGTGTTGCGAAGACGGTCGAACAGACCGTCGTCTCCTGGAGCTTCGAAGGCCAGTTTTTGAGGCTGCACGCGGTGCACAAGTTGCTGAATCAATTCAATGATTTCACGCACTGCGTTGTGCGCAAAAACAATTGCCTCAGCCATTTCATTTTCGGGCATTTCCTGCGAAAAACCTTCGATCATGAGGATCGACTTCTCGCTGGCAGAAACAATTAGATCCAGTTCGCTCTCGTCAAGCTGGTCGCTGGTTGGAAAGGGGATCAGTTGGCCATCGACCTTGGCGACACGAACCGAAGCGATCGGCCCCTGGAATGGCAGGTTGCTAATCGACAGCGCCGCCGCCGAAGCGTTCATAGCGAGAATGTCCCCATCGTTCTGCAGATCGCTACTGAGCACAATGCTTTGGATCTGAACTTCGTCGTTGAATCCCTTCGGGAACAACGGGCGAATTGGACGGTCGATCAAACGGCTGGTCAAGGTTTCTTTCATCGTGGGCCGGCCTTCGCGCTTCAGGAACCCGCCTGGAAATTTGCCAGCCGCAGCCATCCGCTCGCGATAATCGCAGGTTAGCGGGAAAAAATCGGTGCCTGGCCGCGATGGGCCAGTGGCTGCTGCACTGAGGACGATCGTATCGCCATATTGGGCGATCACACAGGCTGATGCTTGCTTGGCAAGCTGTCCAGTTTCAAATGACAGGACTTGGGAACCAATTTGCTTTTCTACTCGAATCTTCACTTCACTTTTCCTATTCCAACAATTGTTACACAACTAGCTTTTATCTTTCAAACACTCTGCTTCTACTATCCAACTACACAACAGCTCCTATCGATTCTGACGTTCCACATGACTTCGGCGGCTGACGCGCCTTCCCGGCCACCCTGGCCCCGGACCATAAACGCTGGCATATCTCACGCTGGCAGATCTCACGGTGGCGTACCTCGCCACAGCTTTATTAAGAAGGTGACATTAGTGTACCGCCACTGCCAGCGAGCACCAGAAAGGAACAGTCCCAGCCGGCGAACTTTAAGCGAATTGCTGGCGACGATTGACTGCAATGGGGAATTCCGAGCAACGCGAAACTGAAAATAATGATGGTCGAGACGTCAATATTCCGCATCACTCCATGTCGCAGGATATCGTTGATATATCCGCGTTTACGCCGGCACCAGTCCGCGTTTGCACGACCTGCGGTCGGCACCAATCAGGCCCACATTCACAGTCCTTAAGCCCGACGCTAACACGAAAGTCTTCGCACCTGCGTTTATAGGGCTCTCAAGCTGTCGCACGGGCCCTAAGCAAGGAGGTGTTGCCGGCTCTGTGCTTGCTCGGCAATCGACGTAACCAGCCGACAGCGGATGTGCTTAAAACCAGCGTATTGGTCACACAACCGCCGTCCGGCAAACCAACCGCATTACTTGCGGATACCCAAACGGCCCAGTAGATCCACATAGCTTTGAGGGTCGTGGCGACGTACATAGTCCAGCAATCCACGACGACGACTGACCATGCGGAGAAGTCCCCGGCGGCTGGCGTAATCCTTGGTGTTCTCCCGCATGTGCTCGGTCAAATGGTTGATGCGCTTGGTCAAAATAGCAATCTGCACAGCAGACGAACCCGTGTCTTGTTCTGACACTTTGAAATCAGCGACGGTTTTTTCTTTTAACTCTTTGGTAATTGTCATTGCTCGCTAAACTTCCTGCAAATTTGGGGACAGCGTTATACTTGCCGCCAACCCGATCAGTACTCACATTATTTAATTGGAACCGTATACTTTACGCTATCACTCCCGTACCGTCGGAATCAATCGTTTTCCGACGAATTGTGTCCAGATTTGCCCCGGCAGCTCACCCGAGCGGCAGTCTTCGCCCGCAGCATGCATTTGTCTGCGTTGTAGTCGGGAACCTAAAATCGTAGCTAATTTTCCAATTCTGACAACCTCAGATAATCAGGATTCGCCAATGTCTCTCGGTCTGGCCGTTCGTGCTTTCTTCTTGGTTTTGTTCAACCGCGAAGTCGCCCAACGGGTGCGCACAGCTCTTGAGATTCCCAGCTCTGGCCCTTCGCTAGCCCTCGATAAGCAGTCTGCACCGGCACCGGCTATAGCTCCTAAGCAGGTCGACGTTCTACCTAAAAGGAGTGAGTCGCTGACTTTGCTCAGCGCCTTGCAGCGCGAGGCTCGCTGGATCGACCTAGTCATGGAACCTCTGGACTCCTTTGAAGACGCCCAAATCGGCGCCGCGGCTCGCGAGGTGCTCCGCGATTGCCAGAAGGTGCTCGGCCGGATCTTCGCAATCGAGCCGTTAGCCACCCTGGATGAGGGCGATACACTCGAGGTACCAGATTCGCCCTCAGCCGGAATGTACCGCTTAACGGGTGCTGTGGCTTCGAAATCCGCGCGTGGCACCATCACGCACCGGGGCTGGCAGGCGACCAAGTGTGAACTTCCCAAATGGACCGGTGCCGTCAGCGAGTCGAAAATTCTAGCCCCTATTGAAATTGAAGTTTAAACACGAAGCCGCCGGGGGACCGCAATCGTCCGCAGCAGAACCCCCGCGACCAAGAACCTGTCCGAAAAGGGGTCAGAACCGAATGGCACGGGGTTAAGCAATTTGCGAGCCCCCTCCCCCTTGTACTCCGGGGAGTGGTTTTGGGTGCGGGGTCGACTTTCCCTGTGATTCGGCCCCCTCACCCCAACCCTCTCCCCCGGAAATACCAGGGGAGAGGGAGCGAGATCTGCTTAACCCCGTGCCATTCGGGTCAGACCCTTCGAAAGGGTCAGACCCCTTTTCGGGCACGTTCTAACTGCAAGACGACGCGTGCGAAAAACAATAAACAATAAGATGAGGAGAGATACGGGAAAATGAAAAAATATGCTGTCGGCATCGACTTGGGCACCACCAATTGCGTGCTGGCTTGGGCAGACCTGGAAAGCGAGCAGCCGCATATCGAACTGCTTTCGATCGATCAAGTCACGGGGCCGAATCAAATCGAGTCATTGCCAAGTCTGGCCAGTTTTTTGTATCTGCCGACGGAGCAGGAGCAGCAATCTCGGGGCTTGGTGACTGACGGCGGAGATGCGTCGGAGCCCGTTGTTGGCGAATTCGCTAGGCGAATTTCTGCCGAACGTCCCGAGCGAACCGTGGCGGCGGCCAAGAGTTGGCTGTGCCATGCGAAAGTGGATCGTCGCAGTCCGTTGTTACCCTGGGGAGCCGACGACGATGTCGCTAAGCTTTCTCCAGTCATGGCATCGCAGCTAATTTTGCGAAAACTCTTCGAGAATTGGCAGCGTAGTTTTCCGGACCATCCCCTCGAAGAGCAGCTAGTGACGCTGACCGTACCAGCTTCCTTTGACGTGGTCGCTCGAGAGTTGACCCGCGAAGCGGCGTTACTGGCTGGTTTGCCCGCAGACTTCATCTTGCTTGAAGAACCCCAGGCCGCAGTTTATCACTGGTTGGAAAAGACGGGCGAAGCTTGGCGACGCAAAATACAAGAAGGAGACACGCTGCTCGTTTGTGACGTAGGAGGGGGGACGACCGATTTGACTTTGCTGCAGGCCGAGCAAGAGTCCGGCGAACTGATGCTGCGGCGCTTGGCCGTAGGTGACCATTTACTCGTCGGTGGCGACAATATGGACTTGGCACTGGCCCATTTCGCCGCCACCAAGTTTCGCGACAAGGGACTCAAGCTGAATCCCTGGCAATCTATTTCGCTATGGCATGCCTGCCGCAGAGCCAAGGAGTCGCTGCTAGCGTTAGGTGGCAAGGATCGCGAGACTATTTCGGTTTTAGGTCGGGGTTCGAAATTAATTGCCGGTACCGTTTCTATTGAGGTCGATCGGCATGAAGTCCAGCAATTACTTGTCGATGGCTTCTTTCCAAATTGCGCCCGCAACGACGTTCCGCAGCGTGAACCGATTTCGGGCTTCCAAGAAATCGGACTCCCCTTTGAAGCCGACACGGCGGTAACGCGTCATATTGCCCAGTTTGTGACTGCCAACGCGGGGGGTGAGTTTGGTACGGGCAGCTCGCCAGCCGCAGACGTGGTACCGCGGCTACATCTTCTCCTCAACGGCGGGGTCTTTAAGGCTCCAGCACTCAGGGCTCGCTTAGACGAGGTTTTGGCCAGTTGGTCCAGTGACGGTTCTCACCCTTCGACACTCGGTGGACCGGAAGATCTCGATTATGCGGTGGCGCGTGGTGCCGCTTATTATGGCTGGACCAAGCAGCACGGCGGCATGCGGATTCGCGGCGGCACCGCCCGCAGCTATTATGTTGGCATCGAATCGGCGGGGCTTGCCATTCCCGGCCTACCGCGACCCTTGCAAGCCGTGTGCGTGGTTCCATTCGGAATGGAAGAAGGGAGTGAGTTGGACGTACCTGGCCGGGAAGTGGGTTTGGTGGTCGGACGCGAGGTGCAGTTTCGTTTCTTTGCCTCTGCCGCGCGGAAGGATGATAAAGTTGGCATGTCGCTGCGGCATTGGGATGAAGATGAATTGACGGAAACCGCTCCGATGCAATTGAACCTGCCAGCCGCTGAGGCCACAGACGAAGGTTTTGTTCCAGTCCGTTTCCACAGCAAAATTAGTGAGCTAGGCGTGTTTGAACTGTGGTGTAACAGTGTGCGTGACGAGCAGCGTTGGAAGCTCGAATTCAATGTGCGCGAAGACGTAGGGGCCGCCCCAGCGTGAGTGCAACGCCTAATGCAGCGATCGAGCCAACCCATCAAGCAGTGGAAAAACGGCTCGCTGAAGCTCCAGCAGAGCAAGCGAGTGGAGCTTTCGAGCAACAACTCAGCCGGTACATCGTAGGTATCGACTTGGGGACTACCAACTCGGCGGTCGCTTTCGTCGACACGCAACGCCGGCACTCCGCCGTCGAAGTCTTCCGCATCGAACAATGGGTTGACTTTGGAACGCGCGAGCAACTCGAACTGCTTCCTTCTTTTCACTACCAGCTCACCGAGCAAGAGCGACAGAGTTTGGCGGGGTCAGACGATGGCACGGCTGGAGATCAAGGTGGCTCAGTGGTCGGCGCTTTGGCGCGTGACCGTGGCTTGCAATTACCAGGGCGCCAGATTTCGTCAGCCAAGAGCTGGCTGTGTCATGATGGCGTTGATCGAAGAGCGCCGATTCTTCCGTGGCATTGCGACGGTGACGTCGCAAAGATCTCGCCGGTGGAGGCCAGTTCGCGCTACTTGGCCCACATTCGTGAATGTTGGGACCGCGTTCATCGTCGGTACCCGCTGAGCGAACAGGATGTGGTGCTCACCTTGCCGGCTTCGTTCGATCAGGTGGCTCGCCAGTTAACAATTGAAGCGGCCGCGCTGGCCGGGCTACCACGAGTGCTGTTGATTGAAGAGCCGCAGGCTGCCTTTTACGCTTGGTTGCATCTGCATCGTGCGCGCTGGCAGGAGATTGTGTCCTGCGGGCAAACCATTTTGGTCTGTGACATCGGAGGAGGGACAACCGACTTTACGCTCATTCGCGTGCGCAGTGCTGGGGGGGCCGCAAAAACCGGAGCGGAGGAAACTTCCGACGAGACCTTGCACGCACGGGATCAACAAACGCTGTCGCTGCATCGCGTCGCGGTGGGGCAACATCTCATCCTGGGTGGCGACAATCTCGACTTGGCCTTGGCCAAGTTTGCGGAACAAAAGCTTGCCAGCGGCAAGCAACTGGCGCCGCGTGTCTGGGATGCCTTACGACAGGCCTGTCGTGTGACCAAAGAAACGCTGCTGGGTGATGATGCACCGGCCAAGCACACCATTCATTTGCCTGGTGCGGGCTCAAAATTAATTGCGGGTGGTAGTCAAGTTGAAATCACTGCGGCGGAAGTCGAACGGGTGATTCTCGATGGCTTTTTCCCAACCTGCCAACTGACCGAGCAACCGGTGGCTGAGCAAACCGGATTTCAAGAATTTGGTTTGCCGTTCGCCAAGGATC